>JAYVFW010000068.1:0-2183 GCA_043772715.1 Phormidesmis sp.
TTGAACACTTCTACCAATCGGCGATCGCCGCTATCTCGGTATCTACTTTCTCGATGGGCGGCTGGCTGATCATTTGTGGCATCGTCGTAGGCGCTAACCAGCAATTCAAAATGTGTTCTAACCCGTCTTTTGGGTCGTCAGATTGCAGAATGGCGGCGACTTTCAGGAGTAGAGTTTGATGGGCTTTCTTTGACACTGAGACTCGCATTCTCTAAACCTCACTGCTCAAACGAAGGGCGATTTGATAAAGCCCTTTGGCATTTAGCCATCTCGCATCTGTGGGGACTGCGATGCTTTTCTTAGCCAATAAACCAGCCATTCCAGGCAAGAGTGAACCGCCTCCGACAGCGATGATCGAGGTAGCAGCCGGGACGCGGGTTGAGGCAGCTTTGACAAACGGCTTTAACCCCTGCTCAAACCATCGGGGTAGCGATTCGATGTACGCCTGTTTGAAGTTCCAATCGGGGTTTTGAGTGCCGTAGCTGAAGTCAGTTTTCTCGATGCCAGCGCGGATCAGGTGACGATCGCCTGGTCGTTTGAGATATTGCCGCACGCTGTCCGAGGTGGCGATCGCGTCAATCAATTTCTCTACCCCAGCATCGGGGGCGTAATCTCGATAGGTCATCTGCAAGCCGTTGAAGGCAGAGACGATCGAAGTTCCGTTACCCAAGTCAAACAGCAGCGCGTTCGTGAAATCAAACTCGTTCCTCAGCGCGTAGGCAACGCCTGAACCTTCCTCTAAAACTTTGCCGATCGTGACGGCGACGGTTGAATCTTTTCCTAGTAAACGGACGGTGTGAACGCCTTCTAAAGCGGCTCGAATGGCTTTCCCAAACACTTTGCCATCATGGACAGAGGCACAGACATTGAGTGTCCATTCTGGGCGGTAAGGCAAGCTGGTTAGGGCACTGAGCAGCAGTTGCAGACAGAGGTGCTTTACCGTCGTTGGAGTCAGTAACGCGGTAGACCCCTGTGGGAGACTGAAAATAAGCGTTCAGTCCGCCAATCCACTGCTTGCCTGCAAGGTCTAGACGATCTCCGCTGAGATATTCGACATAGCCGAGATTGGCATGGGTTGCTCGTTCTGAGAGGTAGTGAACGTAGGACTCCATTAAGGTTTGACCCACTGAGGAGGTCATCTTGACGGCTCCGTTGCCGACATCTAAACCGATGGGCGTGACTTGGCTGATAGTGGCAGCATTGGGCAAGCTGGCTTGATTGGTTTGGGCGATCAAGGGGCTGATAGTCGCATTCATAAAGCTTCAATTCCTTTCGTGAGGATCTTTTCAGACGCATGAAAAATGAGGGGTCATTCTGTGGCATCTCTAACCCGTTTCTGCCTTTTTTCGCCGTCTTATGAAAGTTAAAGTAGCATAGTTTTATGCTGATGGCATAAGAATCAATTTACTCATGTAACATAAGATCGTCTGTATTCCAAACGGAGGGCTATCATTTATGCAAACTAGAACAGATGACATGACAAAGCGAATGACCATATCCGTCGATGACGACGTGTATGAAACGCTAGAAGGTTGGGCAAGTGAAGAAGTGCGAACCGTTGCTAATTTGGCAGCCGCATTGGTGACGATGGCAGCAAGAGATAAACAAAAACCCTCTGCCCATGAGAGCAAGGGTAAATAGAGAGGGCGAACTTTACGAGGAGCGAAGCTAACGCAAATGACTCAAACACTCACTAAGCCAATAGACCAGCGAATCGTTCTACAGGGGACGTGGGAGCATTTCAAACGGCTCCAGCGAGACTTTGGAGAGATTTCTCGCGCAAAGCTGGCTTACTACGATGGAACGATCGAGATTCTTATGCCTGGACGTGACCATGAGATTTTCGCCAGCATTATTGGTTATTTGATCACGACCTTTCTCATCGAAAAGGGCATTTTCTTTCAGCCAACCCGATCCATGACTCAGGAGAAGGAAGGGGTTGCTTCTGCTCAGGCTGATGAGTCTTACTGCATTGGTAGTCTCAAGCCAATTCCTGATCTGTCGATCGAAGTTGTCTTCACCAGTGGCAATACCGCCAAACTTCCTAAATACCGTGCGTTAGGCGTGTCTGAAGTGTGGTTTTGGGAGGATGGCACGTTAGCGCTCTATCACCTGAGACAAGACGGCTACCAACGCATCGATCAGAGTGAGCTACCAGGGTTAGAGACTCTAGACTTAGACCT
>JAYVFW010000069.1:0-6035 GCA_043772715.1 Phormidesmis sp.
TCATGACAAGCCTACTCCTTTAATAAAGGCACGACCTGCAAGACTATGCACTACAGGGGATACAGTTTCGGAAGCGATGAGCTTTCTGGGAGAGAGGGACGAGAACACGATGTTGTTGCTCCTTGCGAAAAAATTCAATCCTTGGGGCTGCGGTCAATCAGCCTATTGCGCTCCGACTTCTAGATGGCTAGATGGATGTGGAAGTGCAAGCCTCATCCTCTCGTGGGTGAGGTAGTTGACGGTTCAAACACGGGTGCGGCTTCAATCTCTTTAGGCAGGGGGAATTCCATCACGAGTTGAGCGATCGCTTGAATTCGCTCAAAGTTTGCCACCACGCCTGGATAATGATCAGGACTGAGCGGCAATCCAACCAGTGAAGCGATCTGAGCGACGCATTCAGCCGCATCCATCTGTGTCATCTCGATTCCTCAAAACTAAAGGCAACGATCGCCTCTAAAGTTAACATCTCAAACGTTAATCTTTCACGAATTCACGCATATACGATCGCCACCCACCAAACTGAGTGATCTCTCGCTTTCCTTCGCAGAGAAACGGTTCGCCTAAAACGCCCAAAACCTCTTCCCCGTCTAATAGTCGTACTTTTCCGATACAGAGTCCAGCAGGTTCTAGCGTCAATAAAGTGCTGACTCCACTCGCGGGAACTGTCCAGACTTCAACGGCGATCGCGACTCCGCCCTCGGTCACTTTCAGCATGGCAGGGTGACGATCGGCGATCGACCACAGCCGATAAGTAGGTTCGGTGGTCGTTTCTCGCACAAACGTTGCCCCAACCGAGAGCAAGTTTCCATTTAACTCCAGCCCTCTCATTAAAGTGCCGTTGACTGCTAGGTACACAACAGATTCCATTAAAAAAGACGCTGAATCCAACGTCTCTACAGAGCATTTACGTTAAAGCGACTAAGACTGTTTGAGATAATTTACCAGTGCGTGTAGCCCCAATCGGTAGCTTTCGGCACCGAACCCACTGATTTGACCGATCGCAACCGCAGCGATGTAAGAATGATGACGAAACGCTTCACGGCGATAAATATTGCTGAGATGCACCTCGACGGTCGGGAGATTAACGGCAGCGATCGCGTCTCGAATTGCTACACTCGTGTGAGTATATGCCCCAGCGTTGATCAAAATTCCTTGATGTTGGTCTTGAGCGGCATGAATGGCATCAACCAAGACACCTTCGTGGCTAGACTGTATAGCGACAGACTTGACCTGCAACCCCTGCGCTTCTCGCTCCAACATCTGATTTATTTGATCCAGCGTCACAACACCGTAAACCCCAGGTTCTCGTTTACCCAGAAGATTAAGGTTGGGTCCGTGGAGAACCAAAATGCTTTGCAAACTAAATTTAACCTATAACAACAGGCTAACGACGACGTTGCGGGTCATTCACAGGCACTGGAATCAGCTCTGCTTCGGGTTGAGCTTCTGGACCTAGCAGCGCTTCGATGAGTCTGCGAGTCCATTCTTTCAGCTTTTCCAGCACTTTTTCAATGTAATCCATTGAACAGACAGCTCCTTGAATATCGCTTGGGCTTTTTACTGCTCTATCTAAGATGAACTTAGACAAACTTCACGAAAACTTGCTCAGATATTAACAGGATGCAAGCGGAAAACCAACTGCCACCTTGAACATTTTTTCGTTACTTCTCAAATGATAGCGAATTCTCCGCAGGGATCAAGGGGTTTACTGATTTATTAACGTCGGTTCGATGAGTTCTCTCACTGCGTTATTCAACGCTTCAGCCCCCTAAATCCCCCAAAATTGAGGGACTTTGAACCTCAATTTTGGGCTTGAAGTCCTCCAGAGTTGGGGGATTTAGGGGGCAGCCCGAATTTGCAGCCGCAGCGAAAAGCTTCATCGAATTCACGTATTTATTAGGGGTTCGCTTAACAGTTTGCGACGCAGATGATCCAGGGCACTACAGGCGCCAACGTGCCGCACCCACTCCCGTCCTCGTGCCCCAAACTGGTGAGAAAAGCTTGTCACTTGCTCACCCGGACCTGCTAGCCCAATGTGAACTAGCCCGACTGGCTTAGTTTCAGTGCCGCCTTCTGGCCCTGCGATGCCCGTGATGCTAATGCCCCAAGTGGTGTTGAGGCGCGATCGTACACCCACTGCCATTTGCTGCGCCACGACTTCGCTGACGGCTCCATGCTGCGCTAGAGCTTTGGGGTCAATTCCTAATAGCGTGACTTTTGCTGAATTGTCGTAGGAAATCACGCCGCCCCAAAAATAGCGCGAGCTACCAGAAACGCTAGTGAGCATCTGCCCCAAGCCGCCTCCGGTGCAAGATTCGGCGACACTAAGAGTCGTTTGAGTGACGTTGAGCAGTTCACCGACCACCGACGCGATCGTGTCTTCATCACTGCCATAGCAATCTAATCCGCCGATTTGCCTAAGTTGTTCTTCGATCGGCGCAATAATTTGGTTCGCGACCTCTTCAGAAGGGGCTTTCGCAGAAATGCGAAGTTTGACTTCGCCAAAATTAGCGTAGGGGGCAACCGTCGGATTTTGCAACTCAAAGAAATCTGACACTTTTTCTGCCAGACTCGACTCTGCCAGCCCCCAAAACTTCAACAGACGACTGAAAATAATTTCTGACCCCCACCCCTGGCTTTTGAGATAAGGCACCGCCGTTTGCCGCCACATCTCAGTCATCTCAGTCGGCACCCCTGGAAACGTGAGAATGGTCAGATGTGATCGCGGCTGCCAAATCATGCCCGGAGCGCTGCCCACCGGATTATAAAGAACTTCTGCCCCTTGAGGAATCAGCGCTTGTTTGCGGTTGTTATCGGTCATTTCTCGCCCACGTTGAGCAAACTTTTGGGCAATGTCTGCGATCACTTCTGAATTTTCAATCAGCGGCGTATCAAAAAAATCGGCAATCGTCTCAGTCGTCAAATCATCGGGCGTGGGGCCCAATCCCCCGGTGAAAATCAGAACTTGAGACCGCTCAGAGGCGATCGCGATCGCGCATTTGAGACGATCGGGATTATCGCCCACTACGGTTTGATAATAGTGAGGAATGCCTAACTGAGCGAGTTGCTGCGCGATGAACTGAGCATTTGAGTTAAGAATGTTGCCCAGCAGTAACTCAGTGCCAACGCTGATAATCTCTGCGCTTAAACTCATGGAGAATAAAACTGAGGAGCTAAAAGTTTAATCATCTCGCGGTGCGCCAGACTTGCCAACTTGTGAAACTGAGCAGAGCTGTTGCTGCGATCGCATAGCCTAAACCACTCGGTATTCCTGAAACCGCCAGGGCTAAACTGCCGACCCATATAGTCAGCGAGTAGATAAAGAGCACGGCTAACCGATGAGACAAGCCTGCTTTGAGTAGACGATGATGCAGGTGGCGTTTGTCGGCAATAAACGGAGACTTGCCGTGACGGAGCCGATCGAGAATCACCGCTGACATATCAATAATCGGCACCGCTAAAATCACATAAGGCAATAAGACAGCGACCGTCGTTACACTTTTCACCAGCCCAATCACACCCACTCCAGCTAGAGTGAACCCAATAAAATAGGCTCCTCCATCCCCCATAAAAATCTGAGCGGGGTTGAAGTTATAGCGCAAAAATCCTAACGTTCCGCCTGCTAGCGCTGCCGCAATTAGCGCCGCTGCGGGCTGTTGCATAAAGAGACAGGTGATCAGCATCACGACCGCAGCAATGCCAGAAACGCCCGCCGCTAAACCGTCTAAGCCATCGATCCAGTTAACCGCGTTTGCCATCCCGACTAGCCAAATCACCGTAATCGGCAAACTAACCCAGTCGGCGAGGGGAAACAAACCAGAGAGCGGATTGGTCAGAAACTCAATCTGCACTCCTGCTTTCCAGGCAAGACTGGCAACGATAACTTGCAAAATTAATCGCGTTTTAGGAGACAAATTAAATAAATCGTCTGCGAGTCCGATCGAGAAGAAGGCGAGTCCGCCGATCGTCACGCCCCAGATCTCATATTCTTTACCGGGCGGCAAGACACCAAACCCGCCAGTCCACCAGACGACTAGCAGCGCCGAGACGACTCCTAAAAAGATCGACACGCCGCCGAGGCGCACCATTGGGCGTTGATGAACTTTGCGACCCCCAGGGAGATCGACTCGTCCGCTTTGCAGCGCAATCTTCTTGACAAGCGGGGTGCTCCAGAAGACAACCAGCACAGAAACTGTGAATGCAATAAAGTGATACAGATGGAAGGGCATCTGAAATAGCAGTAGGGAGGACAGTGAGTTGTCAGGCAGAGTTTACTACATCTCAGATGATAATCAGCAAAGAATTATTAAGCACAACTATTTTGGTAGAGTTGCCAAAAATCTGTTTAGAGATGAGGTCATGCCAATTTCATCAATTAAGTGCGGCAAATTCTTGTGAGGGCATGGCACTGCCATGCCCGTACAGAAGTGCCTAAAATTACGTCGGTTCGATGAGTTCTTTCGCTTCATTCTTCAAGGCTTCAGCCCCCTAAATCCCCCAATTCTGGGGGACTTTGAACTCCGGTTTCTCCCAGATTGGGAGAGGGCGTTTCCGGATTGACGATCGCCACGAGAAATTTCATCGAATTCACGTCAAACAACTACAAAATAGGGCACTCATCAGAATGCCCTACTGTCGTATTCTTCCTGGATGACTAGGCACCCGGAAAAATGCTGAGATCGCAGCCCTTCCGCTTAGACCATTGCCGGAACGGGCTGAGAAAGATGGGGATAGAGCGGAAACCGATCGCAGAGTGCAGCAACGCGGCGGCGGCAATCTTGGGCAACCGTTTCATCATCGGGACTGAGGAGGCGATCGGCAATAATATTCGCGATCTCCGTAAACTCGGTTGTGCCCATGCCGCGAGTGGTCATTGCCGGAGAACCCAGCCTCAAACCACTGGTAACAAATGGTGATGCCGGGTCGAAGGGCACCGTGTTTTTGTTTGCCGTGATGTTGACCCCGCTCACGAGCTGATCCGCGAGTTTGCCCGTCATGTCGATCGATCGCAGGTCTACCAGCATCAAGTGATTATCGGTGCCCCCCGAAACAATTTTGAACTGGCGTTGCTGAAGCTGGGCTGCCATCGCTTTGGCGTTTTCGATCACATGGGCGCAATAGGTCTTGAATTCGGGCTTGAGAGCTTCACCAAAGGCGACTGCCTTACCCGCAATCACGTGTTCTAGCGGCCCGCCTTGTGAACCGGGGAAGACGGCTTTATCGAGTTGCTTGCCTAAATCAGCATCGCGAGTCAGAATTAGCCCGCCTCTGGGGCCACGGAGAGTTTTGTGAGTCGTCGTCGTCACTACATCACAATAGGGCACTGGGTTGGGGTGAAGTCCGGTGGCGACAAGTCCCGCGATGTGGGCAATGTCGGCTAGTAGGTAAGCCCCAATTTCATCGGCGATCGCGCGAAACTTGTCAAACTCAATCACTCGTGGATAAGCCGAATATCCACAGATCAGCAGTTTGGGACGATGCTTGAGTGCCAAATCTCGAATCCGATCGTAGTCAAGCTGCTCGGTTTCTTGGCTCACGCCATAGTCAGAGACGTTAAACCACTTGCCCGACACGTTAACGGGTGATCCGTGGGTCAGGTGCCCACCGTGGGACAAATCCATGCCCATGATGGTGTCACCGGGCTTGAGGAGCGACAGAAAAACGGCAAAATTTGCCTGTGCGCCTGAGTGGGGCTGCACGTTGGCGTGGGCGGCTCCAAATAGCAGTTTGGCTCGATCGATGGCTATTTGCTCGACGCGATCGACAAACTCACACCCGCCGTAATAGCGCTTACCGGGCAGCCCCTCTGCATATTTATTGGTCAGCACTGAGCCTTGGGCTGCCATCACCGCCGGAGACGTAAAGTTTTCGCTGGCAATCAGTTCGAGGTGATCTTGTTGCCGATGTAGCTCCTGCTGAATTAGCTCGGCGATCGCGGGGTCAGCAGTTGTCAGGAAGTCTGGGGTGGTCTGAGTCACGGAGCAAATTCCTAAATTTAGAGGGTGAGACTATTATTCTGCCTAAGCTAGATTAAC
>JAYVFW010000070.1:0-6033 GCA_043772715.1 Phormidesmis sp.
CTGCCAGTGTTTGTAGAGGACCGTTGTGTACTGCATTATACGTGCGCTTTAACATCAAACTACGCTGTTCTAGTAAAACCCTTGAATCTCGATCGAAGAATGAAGTCGTGAGTCCAGCCGCGCCCAAGTTTAGCAAAGCCGGAACCAGCGGAATCCACCATCCTAAAACGATCGCTCCATAGTAGATCAAGATCAAACCCATACTACTCACCGCAAGACTTAAAAGCGTTTTCCAAGGCGATTGCAGCATTAATCCTAATGCAATGCCAAACAACCCCCAACTAACAATCCAGATATATTCCCAACCTTCTAGCCAAGTGTAGAGTAACGGTCGCTGATTCAGAACGGCGTTGATAATTTGACTGGTTGCGTGTGCCTGATACTCGACTCCATAGATTAATTCATACTGGTTTAAATCATTCAAAGTATTGGCTAGCACTGTTCCTTTGGTTGCGGAAGTCATAAAAGTATCATTCACGCTGGTCGCTGTCATACCAATCAAAACGATGCGATCGCGAATCAGATTAGGCGGAACTTTATTGCTTAAAACGTCGGTCAAGGAAACGATCGTAAATGGTTGCGATGAGGCACGAAAGTTCAGCAAAACTTGATTTCCGCCTGATGCCGCATTCACATATCCTCCCGTATTCTTGAGAAACCGAGGCAAGGTTAATGCACCAAATTGAATAGGATCGCTGGCGCGGCTTCCATGCTGAAGTGCGATTCCTTGAGGTTTCAAATACAGTGCAGCAAGCAATAACGCAAAGGAGTACCTGGTTTTTCCATCGACTTTACTTGCCAGCAAACTACGCCGTAATTTACCATCTGGATCAATCACGACATCGGCAACTCCAATTCGCTCAAGTGGCAACTCTGGCGGGGGTTTTACGGTGAGATTCGGATTTAATGCCATTTCAATCCCGACTAAATTAGAACTGTTGCTTAAAATTTTAGTCAGTTCAGTCCGACTCGATCCCGTGGTCAAATCGCGGAAAATATCTAACCCGATCGCTTTTGGCTGATAGCTTTGCAGTGTTTGTAATAGATTTGCTAACGTTTGATCAGGAATCGGATACTTGCCCACCATTTTGATATCGTTCTCATTGATGCCGACAATCACAATTTGCGACTCCATTGCTTCAACGGGACGCGATCGCAATCCTTGATCAAACGCCATCCACTCTAGAACCTGGAGCGAACCCGTCAGACGGGCAACAACCACACAAGCGATCATCGCAAATCCTGGCAGTGCGCCCGATCGCCAAATCCTTGTTTGCTGTTTGAGTTGCTTCCAGTTCAAAGTCGTTCTAATGAATTAAGCCAATTTTTCTCGCGGCAAGTTCGATCTGAATTCTCAGTTCTTTCCCCGGTTCATCATAAACACCCAACGCATCCTGAAGCCGAATCCAATAATTCCGAATGGTGCGATCGCTGACCTGCATTCGTTGTGCGATCACTTTATCCGTTAGTCCTTCTTGATACTTCAACATCAGCACTTCTAACCATTTCGGATCAAACTCGGTGCGCGATCGTAGCTGTGGTGGGAGATAGATTGAACCTCGGAGGGCAAAATCTACTAGACGCAACATCTCTCGAATCGGGAGCGATTTATCCATCGCAGCAAAACCTCCTTCATAAGCATTAATCATCGGCTTGAGTTGTACTAGCGGCTGAATATTAGTACTGAGTACCAGAATGTTTGGTGCTAACTGTCCTTCAAATAAGGTCTTGAGAAAGTGCAGTCCAACTTCAGAACTTGCAAGGGCATGAGGTTTTTCAGGTAAGCTCAAATCCAATACAATCAGCACAGGCGGACGCGATCCAATGTGAAGTTGAGCCATTTGAATGTCCTGCGCGGTCAGAACTTCAGCCACCGGATAGGCGGATTTAAGTGCTGGAACAGTCCCCTGCAAAATGGCCTCGTGATCATCCACGACCAGAAAGGTCTGCTTTGTTGAATCCGTTGTATTTTGACTCATCCTGCCTAACCTCATAGCCCAATCAGAAATATTTCTAGTGTAGGGGAATTCATTCAGTGATTGATTCCTGATCGCGCAACTCCCTTTCCAAATTTGGAAAGATAAATTGATGCGATCGCGCATCAATTTATTTCTAGCTCATCGCATACTGCTATTGTGGCAATACAAATTACAGAAACTGTAGCTCAATATTAGCTAGAACGAAGCACTGTATTGGATGGAGAAATAAATTCCCTTTTCTTGTAAGCTCCTCCGATTAGATTCGATCGCAATCAATGGAATACCCCAATCCAAACGGGCAGAAAAATTGTTTCCTTGTCGCCACAGCAATCCGATTCCTGCTCCGATTAAAGTGTTGGGGTCAAGTGCAGTTTCTCCTTGATTCCAACCCGTGCCCACATCCACAAACGGCGTTAGTTGCACAACTCCAGTACCACGCCCAGTCCTCAGAATCGGCAAGCGCAACTCAGTCGAAAACCAGAAGCCATTGTCGGTCAATAATGCGTCTTGGCGGTAGCCGCGCACGGTTTCTACTCCCCCAATGCCAATCTGTTCGAGCGGAACAAGGGAACGATCGCTCAGTTGAACATCGCCCCGTACCAGCAAGAGGGTATCGCGATCGAGCAATCGTGTCCATTGCGCTTGACCGCGCCAAGCGAAAAAGTTGCTATCCGGTGCCGTTTCATTTTGCGTCGCGTTGAACCATCCCAAGCCCAAGCTGAACTGCGATCGCGCCGCAATCACTTGGCGATCGCTGCGTTGCACATACTCTTGAAAAAACCTCAAAGCTGAAATGCGCGTGCGTCCCTGCTCGTCAGCGCCAGGCGAGAGTGGAAACGGTCCAATGTTATCGATGCCGAGTTCGGTCTCGCTTTCTTGTCGAGAAAACGTCAAACCCAAGGCAAGCTCGTGAGTCGGACGCTGAATGATCGGCTGTCGGTAGGTAAGTTCGTAGTAGCGCGATCGCGCCTTGATATCCAAAACGTCAAACGGAGGTTCGATGACGGTACTGCGATTACTGCCATAGGCAATCCGTAAACTGCCATTGCGCGGATTGAGCGGAACGGTGTAACTCAAATCAATGCCGTTACTGCCATCAGTATTGGTATAGCCCACACGCAAGCCATCCCCCAATCCGAGCAAATTGGCTTGTGAAACTTCGATCTGACGGCGTAAGGTTCCAACACTCGGTGAGCGGGCGTTATCAATCGACGGCGTAATCAATCGCGTTTTCGCTTCTGAAACGGTGACTTGCAGAACGCTCGTTCCTGGTCGCGTTCCCGCTTGTAGATCCGCCGAAATGGATTGTAGCAACGGATCAAGCTGTAAGAGTCGCAGTTGATCGAGTAAGCGATCGACGTTCAAGGGTTTTTGTGTGCCTAATGCAACCCGACTGCGAATATAATTCGGATTCAGTCGGCGAGTCCCAACGACATTAATTTCTTCAACCGAACCCTCGATGATCTGAATTTTAACAACGCCATTGGTTAAGGTTTGAGGCGGGAGAATGGCAGCCGTAGTGATGTATTGATGATCAGTGTAAAGTTTGGTAATCAGCGATCGGACTTGGAGTAATTCGGCAAAGGTGACATTTCGATTGGTGAACGACTGCGTAATTTCAGCCAGTTCTTCGGCGCTGAAAACGCTGCTGCCGACAATGTCAAAGCGTCGCACAAAGATCCTATCGGGAACACTACCTGGTGTTTCTTCCGGTGTTGGGGGCGTTTCGGGACGCGGAAGCAATCGCTCGACTGGAGGCAGTTGGATTGGGGTCTGCGGCGGTTCGGGCTGCGGTGGGCGCGGTTGTGGAATATCTTGAGGCGGGATTTCAATGCGGGGTACTTGCACTACGTTGGATTGCACAGCTTGTGCCGAAGCTACAGCAGCTAGCGACGCGATCACATTGAGAATCAAAATCGGAGATGCAATCAACAGTTTTTGTAACATCATGACTCGTGTGACTCACAGCTGACCACTCGCTCGTAAGATGGCAACTTGGGCTGCATAAATCTCTTCCTTGTTGGTGTAACGCTTGAAGCTCCGCCTGTCTCAATGCCGAGTCAACTTCATCGCTTCCCCTTCGCCCAACCCATACTTAATCAACAAATTCGTCGCATACGTATGCCGCCCTCGATGCGAATGCAGATCAATCCCCGTTTGCTGCTTAATCGACTGCATCAGTTCCTCAATGCCCCAATAGGTCAACCGTTGTGCTTTCTTCCTCGTCCGATTCGAGTATGACAAAAACATTGGGTCATCGGGTTCGAGCGATCCCACTTGTTCGGTGTACCATGCAAAATACGCTTCAAACTCAGCAATCCCCTCGGCGAACAACACTACCCATCCAGTACTATCAGCTTTTGCTTCTCGAATATGTAACTGCTTCGACACATAGCTTTCCACAATCTGCGTTTGGTAATCCCCGACATTCAACTTCGACACCTCATCCGCTCGTAGCCCATGCAGTAGTGCTGTAATAATTGCTCGGTTGCGCTCTGGAAATTTTGTCTGTTCCGCCGCTCGATAAATCTGCTCGACCTCAATATCCGACAATTCCTGTGATTCAGCTTCCTCGGCTTTTGGGAGTTGAACTTCTTTGATCGGATCACTCGTTACATGACCAGAGCGCTCCATCCAGCGATAAAATGACTTCAACGTTTGCAAAATCCGTCGCACCATATTCATCGACAATTTACGATCGCCAATCAAATACGTCTTAAACCCGATCACCTGCCGTTGGCTTACCGCATTCCAGGGACGGTCACACCAATCCATAAACTGCTGCAAATCCTGACGGTAGGATCGCACACTTTTCAGCTGCAAATCCCGCGCCGCCAAAAACGACTCAACAAACGTCAGCCGCAACTCGATCGGTGGCGAAGCAGAAGACGGCTCAACCGAACTCGGCGGCGGAACCACAAACTTAGGAATCGGGGACGGATGACGCATCACTCTCGATCGCAATTTCTCCAAATAATACACCTGCATCAGCTCAAGTCTGCTCCAAATCCAAAAAAAATTGGGCGTTGCTGAATTGAAGTATGAATCTGTCTATCGAGGCTGAATCCTTTCGCCCCCTTGTATCTTAAGAGAGTGGCAGACCGACCCCCCTCAGATTCACGAAATCGGGATTTAGCTAGGGTCGCCCCGCTCTCAAAACTCAGGTGAACCTCGAATCATCGGCAGGGAACAATGCATCCCGTATGACGCAAGGTAGAGGACAGAACTGAGTAACCCAGACCCCCCTGATGTTCGAGGTTGATTATGACTGAAGTGAATCAGTTTATTGGCATTGATGTGAGCAAACGGTCGCTGGACATCCATATTCGTCCGTCTGGCAAAGTGTTACAAGTCCCCAACACGGCGTTCGGGTTGGTCGAGTTAGGAAGGCAGTTGCCCGTTCCTGAGCAAGTGTCCCGCGTGGTGGTCGAATCGACAGGCGGATATGAGCGAGAAGCCGCCCTGTGGTTCAGTCAACAAGGCTATGCCGTGTCTGTGATTAATGCTCGCCAAGGTCGTAACTTTGCCAAAGCCGCCAACCAACTTGCCAAAACCGACAAAGTGGATGCGAAGGTGTTGGCTTGGTTTGGGGAAGCGATGCAGCCTCCTGTCCGACCACTGGCGAGCGAAGCCCAACAGCAACTCAATGATTTAGTCACCCGTCGTCGTCAACTGGTGGAGATGTTGACCTCTGAGCGCAATCGCGCCACCTTGTTACGCGGTAAAGCGCAAGCCAACGTGGAAACCCACATTGACTGGTTGGTCGAACAGGTCAAAGACCTCGACCAGGCGATTGAGCAGCAGATTCAAACCTGCCAAAGTTGGCAACAAACCCAACAACTGGTCATGAGTGTGCCAGGGGTGGGTCAGGTGATGGCATCGACGTTGCTGGCAGGGTTGCCGGAGTTGGGAACCCTCACCCATAAGCAGATTGCGACTTTAGTGGGCGTTGCCCCCTTACAGCGGTTTTCAAGTATATGTAGTACAGTAAGTAGTCCGTGTCAATAGAAGAAATGCAGGCGTATCCCACTAGCTTTCGAGAAAAAGTCGTGCA
>JAYVFW010000071.1:0-6027 GCA_043772715.1 Phormidesmis sp.
GCATAGAGAATCGCTCAAACTATTAGGGCAAAAGACAGCCACTTAAGATATTAATCAATTTACAGGGTGATTGTGAGTGACCACACGGCAAAATTAGCGTAAAATCACTCTGTTATTGCCGAAATTTTCTGTGCAAAGTGCATTTGACCCTTTTTTAGAAAAGTCCGTGCAGTCTCCCTCAAAAACGATTCGCTTACTAATCGCTGCTAGTGGCACGGGTGGTCATGTTTTCCCGGCGATCGCCACCGCCGAACAACTTCGCGACTATCAGATCGAGTGGTTAGGCGTGCCCGATCGCCTAGAAACGCAGCTCGTGGGCGATTATTCTCAAGGCGGCTATCCTCTCCACACGATCTCTGTGGCTGGGTTTCAGCAAAAATTAGGATTCGGTAGTCTTAAAGTTTTGCTGCGGTTGATTGGCTCGATTCGGCAAGTCAGAACGCTGCTCAAGCAAGGCAAATTTGATGGCGTGTTCACCACGGGGGGATATATTGCGGCTCCGGCAATTCTAGCTGCCCGATCGCTCGGCTTGCCCGTGATTCTTCATGAGTCGAACGCCCTACCGGGGAAAGTGACTCGCTGGTTTGCACCCTGGTGCAGTGTTGTGGCGATCGGGTTTCAGGCTGCATCAGACTATTTGCCACGAGGCAAAACGATTTGTGTGGGAACTCCAGTGCGATCTCAGTTTCGATCTGCCTCAGACGACACTGCTCTAGAAGACTTAGCGATTCCAAAAGACGTGCCGCTCATTGTAGTAGTGGGCGGCAGTCAAGGAGCCGTTGCTCTAAATAAACTGGTGCGACAAGCTGCTCATGCCTGGTTTGAAGCAGGCGCTTGGGTGGTGCATCTCACGGGTGACAGCGATCCAGATGCCCAGAGCCTTCAGCATCCTCAATATGTGGTCTTGCCGTTCTATGACAATATGGCAGCGCTCTTTCAACGGGCAAATTTAGTGATTAGCCGATCGGGGGCAGGCACCCTGACCGAGTTAGCGATCACTCACACCCCATCCATCCTAATTCCCTACCCATTTGCGGCTGAAGATCATCAAGCGTTCAACGCGGCTGTTTTTGCTGAGGCAGGAGCTGCCGAAGTTTATAGACAAGCCGATCTCACGCCAGAATTTTTAGAAACGCAAGGGTTGATGTTGTTAAAATCGCCCGATCGACTTCAACAAATGGCAAAGCAAGCAGCATCTTTAGCGATCGTCAACAGTGCAGAACAGTTAGCACAACTGATTCGTCAACAGTTGAATTAATGTCAGTTCGACGAGTTTTTTCGCTTCGTCAAGAGCGGCTTCTGCCCCCTAAATCCCCCATTCTGGGGGACTTTGAACCGGAAATTTTAGCTCAAAGTCCCCCAGAATGGGGGATTTAGGGGGCTTCCTGAATTCACAATCGAAGCAACCCACTTCTGTCGAACTGACGTTAACCCACGATCGTTGATCAGCGATGAATCCAGCCGTTGATGGTAAATCGGCTATCTTGAAACGATCGAGACGGACAATTCACAGGCAAAACTTCGTGCATATAGCGACTTTGAAAAAAGACAATGCTGTTATTTCTAGGTTCAATGGTTTTGAAAGATTCTGCATTAGCGTAATATCCATTCTCGATCTTGCTGTCGTAAATGACTAATTCTCCGCCCGAAAAAGACTTCGGTTCTCGATAGAAATAATAAACATAGGTGAGTTCTCTAGTCGCCGTGCCAGAGCTACCATTATCGTTATGAACTTTGTAATAATTGCCCTCGTTGTGAGCCGTTAACTGAGCCTCAATGTGAGAGACATCAAACGTTAGCAACTCTAACTGATTAAAAATATTTGGGAGACTAGAGTAGATGCGATCGTTGATCAATTCTGCAAAGTCAGGAAACGAGTAGAGAACCCTCGATTGTCGATAATTTGCTTCATCAGTAGATGTGCTGGTCGGCACAAACTCCGCTTCTTCTGCAAACACGTAGGTTAGTAATCTTTTTTTGTCTTCTCTTGTCAAAAAGTCGTCAACTTGTAAATAATTAGACACTAAAATATCTAGATTCATAGTCGATTAACCTAAATAAGCTTGTCTCACTCGATCGTCCTTTAATAATTCAGAGGCTTGATTAGATAGCGTCACACAACCGGCTTCTAAAACATAGCCACGATCGGCGATCTGCAATGCCAAATTTGCGTTTTGCTCGACTAAAAGAATGGTGACTCCAGTCTCTCGCAAATTTTGAATAATCGTGAAAATCTCGCGCACGATCGTCGGCGCTAATCCTAAACTCGGTTCGTCTAACAGCAATAATTTAGGGCGACTCATCAAAGCACGCGCGATCGCTAACATTTGCTGTTCACCTCCGCTCAGAGTGCCTGCCAGTTGACTTTTACGCTCTGCCAATCGGGGAAATAGCAGAAATTGTTGTTCAATGTCAGACTTGATGCTGAGACGAGACGATCGCGTATAGGCTCCCAGTTCTAAATTATCGAACACGGTCTGACGAGCCAAAACTCTTCGCCCCTCTGGGCTGTGAGCAATTCCCAGTTTCACAACTTCATGGGGACGAAGACGAGTAATATTTTCACCGTTGTAAAAAATCTGCCCCTGATGAGCGTTGATCAAACGAGAAATTGCCCGGAGCGTCGTGCTTTTACCCGCCCCGTTTGAGCCGATCAGCGTTACTACTTCCCCAGGATATATCATCAGGTCGATCGCCTGTAGCGCTTGAATGCCACCATAGTTAACGCTGAGTGTCTGAATGTCGAGTAGAGGGTTTTGCATCGCTTTTAGTCGATTTTACTCTGCGCCTAAATAAGCTTCAATGACCGCACGATCGCTTTTCACCTCGGCAGGATTGCCGATCGCGATCAGTTGACCAAAGTTTAGAACGGCAATGCGATCACACAATCCCATCACCAGCGGCACATGATGCTCGATCAGCAAAATTGTCAGATTAAATTGGTCACGAATTTGGCGAATAAAGTCACTCAACTGCTGCTTTTCGTTAAGATTCATCCCGGCGGCAGGTTCGTCGAGTAAAAGAACCTGAGGGGCAAGTGCTAGGGCGCGGGCAATTTCTAGCCGCCTCTGATCGCCATAAGGAAGGTTAGTGGCTCTTTCGTCAAAGCGATCGCTTAAGCCGACTAATTCTAATAGCTCAAAGGCTCGCGATCGAGTTTTTTGTTCTTCGCGAGGTGCCGGAGGCAAGCCCAACACGCCTGCAAACACACCGCTTTTGGTGTGAATATGTTGAGCAATCATCACATTTTCTAACGCTGAAAGATCGGCAAACAGACGAATATTTTGAAAGGTTCTGGCAACACCTTTTTTAGCAATTTGATGGGGACGCAGGTGAGAAATTTCTGCACCTCGATAAAGCATTTGTCCCCTAGAAAGCTGGGTTAGCCCGGTCACTAGGTTAAACAGGGTCGTTTTTCCAGCGCCGTTGGGACCAATTAACCCAAAAATTTCGCCTTCGTTGACGGTGAAAGAAACATTGTTAACGGCCATCAGTCCGCCAAAGCGACGGGTCAATCCTTTAGCCTCTAAAACGGGACGATCGAGATCTTTTCGATCAGAATCAGCCAAATGCAATTCAGTCATTCAGAAAACTTGCCCTCTTGAATCGGTAATTATCGAGAATGTGGCGTTGCTGAATGCAAGCGTGAATTGCCCTCCTCACGCAGTGGGGCGAAGCCCTCCCCAACCCTTCTCTCCAGGGAGAAGGGAGCCAGAAGTCCTGTTCCCTCTCCTTCTAAGAGAGGGCTAGGGTGAGGGTGGATTTGACGATTCATATTCAGCAACGCCGAGAATGTCTTTCAGGACTTACGCATTTTGACCAAAACCTCCAAGGTTTGCGATATTTTGGCGGGATGGCTGGTTTCTATTGCCTGGGCGGTGGAGTCAGCTTTGTGATCAAGCCACATCTCACCCAGTCAAAACCTGTAGATTTAGACACACCAAACGGAATGCTAAAAAGATAGTAAGCGAAGTCTAAAGAATTGATCCGACCATCCGCAGGAATGTAAAGATCATTCAGACTGGACATTGAAAGGAAATTTTTGATTACGATCATTTCAGTCCTTCTAACTCTGAGGAAGCATACTATGTCAGACAACGAGAATGGCGCTGCGATCGCAGAGGATGACCTTTATCGAGTCACGCCATTTTTAGAGGAGAAGACCCCTAAGAAGAAAAAGCAGAAAAAACCGGAAGACAACATCGCTCTAAATGATCAATCACAACCAGAATTGATCAAGCTCAAGCTCAAGAACAAGTTTTATGAACGGGAACTGATTCGTCTACAGGTAGAATTAGTCAAGTTGCAGTATTGGGTTAAACACACGGGCTTTCGCCTCGTGATTTTGTTTGAGGGACGCGACGCGGCAGGCAAAGGTGGCACGATCAAACGCATCGCCGAACCGCTCAACCCGCGAGGTTGTCGGATAGTCGCTTTGAGCACACCCTCCGATCATGAGAAAACACAGTGGTATTTTCAGCGCTATGTCTCTCATCTACCCGGTGCAGGAGAAATCGTATTGTTCGATCGCAGTTGGTATAACCGCGCTGGGGTCGAACAGGTGATGGGCTTTTGCACCGATAACCAATATCAAGAATTTTTGCACTCCTGTCCCGAATTTGAACGGATGCTGGTGCGATCGGGCATTGTGTTGCTGAAGTATTGGTTCTCAGTCAGCGATGAGGAACAAGAACGGCGATTTCAGTCTCGCACGAGCGACCCAGCGCGACGATGGAAACTCAGCCCCATGGATTTGGAATCGCGCGATCGCTGGGTGGAATATTCTCAGGCAAAAGATGCGATGTTTGCTCACACCAATATTCCAGAAGCCCCCTGGTTTACGGTAGAAGCAGACGATAAAAAACGCGCTCGGCTCAACTGCATCAGTCATATTCTGGCTAAAATTCCCTATGAAGATATGACTCCAGAACCCCTAGCTTTAGAGCCGCGTAGGTCAGCAAGCAACTACGTGCGATCGCCTCGAAACGAACAGTTCTTCGTGCCATCAGCTTACTAACGACTGGTCACCGTTTGATTACTTTCGGGTTAACTTCAGTTTTTGCTTAATGATCAGCCAGAAGAACGGTAGATCGTCTATGAGATAGCGCTTCCAGAGGCGCTTGGGTTCACACCACAGGCGATAGAGCCACTCTAAGCCCAGTCGGCTCAACCAGTCGGGCGATCGGGGCTTGTTTCCGGCTTCAAAGTCGATCGAGGCTCCCACCGCCATAAAAATATCGATCTGGGGAAGCTGATTTTTGTATTTAGAAATCCAGATTTCTTGTTTGGGTGCGCCCACCCCAATCACCAAGACCGTTGCCGGAGAGTCATTGATCAGGCGCACGATCGCTTGACACTCGATCTCATCTTTCTCAAACCCAAATGAGGGAGAATGCGCCTCGACGATGATTTCTCGTCCAGTTTTGCGATTGATGCGTTCTCGTGCTTGATCAGCAATGCCTTCAGCACCTCCTAGCAAAAAGATTTTGATGACTTCGTTGTTTTTGTGATGTTCACAAAAAATCGGGAAAAGCTCAGAACCGGAGATCTTAGCCTGTAGAGGAGAGCCTAAAAACTTGGAGGCATAAAGAACAATTTGACTGTCGCAAATCTTGTAATCTGCAACCTCATAGGCTCGTCGGAAGGTTGGATCATGTTGCAGCTTCATCAAGTGATCGACGTTTGGTGTAAAGACGACCCCTTTTGTGAGCCGATCGAGCAGCTCCTTGCGCGATAAGTTGTCGATTTGAACATTGAGAACTTCAACCTTCTCTCGAAGTAACGTCCGATTTTCACGAGTGATTTCGTTGGCAGTCGAAGCGAGTACGGCTTTTCTAAAATCTCGATAAAGCCGTTGAACCTGTTCTTTTCTGACAACTTTAGAAGTTTTCTGAGCCATAGTGATCCGCTTGCAAACGATCAGATGCGACCTATCTCGACGAAAAGGCACGATCGCATTTCTACAGCTAAAGGCAGATCAGCGAGTCATATTCGCGGTATGCACTTCTGGCTATAGATTGATCAATA
>JAYVFW010000072.1:0-19153 GCA_043772715.1 Phormidesmis sp.
AACTCACCGAACCCGAGCTGCAAGACTTCTCGCGACTTCTCGAACAACTCAGCCGCACGATGCAGCAAATGACCACCGAACTGATGGACGAAGAAACGATCACCTGCGAAGCCGAGAGCGATCGTCTCTGGCTAGAAGTTGAAGGCTACCCTCACGCCTATAGCCTCCGGGTGATCCTCCTCACAGGTCGTCGAGGCGAAGGATTTTGGGCTGCCTCCGCCGCCGCTCAACTCCTACAAGCTCTCCAGACGCTTCAAGTTTTTTGATACTTGGTTGGATGCAATCCCCCCATGCTATATTTGGTAAGTGACATCGGGGCGTAGCGCAGCTTGGTAGCGCACTACTTTGGGGTAGTAGGGGTCGCAGGTTCAAATCCTGTCGCTCCGATCGCTGAAAAGCCAGTCATTGACTGGCTTTTGCCATGTTTAGCTGGAACAGACAGAAGCCTCACGTCCATAATCTCTAATTTGGCGCGAGAAGATACCAGTGCCTTTTGTAGCTGAAAGAGACGTTCAAAATTTACAGAAGATCAATTAAGCATCAAATGTGATCTTGTAATCTGGAAGACACGGTAGAAACACTGCTTTGATAGACAATATCTATTGACTCTCCTTGCTCAACATTAGAAAAGTACAAGCTCTCTAAAGAAGTGCATGAATTTTTCGCGAAGATGTATCAGCCGCATAAAAATCGACAAAATTCTGTATAAAATCTTGCTGTAACCTCAGAAATAGACACTCATAGGCTCTGTACTGATTTATTCACGATTAGCAATAAGTTTCCAGAGCCTCAACAAAGTTTCCCTAATCGCCCGCTGGCTTTTAGGCGCTTCCTGCTGAGGTTAGCTTTTAGCGCGAGTTCTAGTTCGATTAATCAAACCTGCTTTAAACCTATGGCAACCATCTCTGTTATCGTTCCTGCCTACAATGCAGAGCGGACTATTTTAGAAACCATCGCGTCAATTCAGTGGCAAACTTTCTCAGACTTTGAGTTAATCGTTATTAATGATGGCTCTACCGATCGCACCTTAGAACGACTCAGCACGATTGAAGATGTCCGCCTCAAGGTTTTCTCCTACGAAAACGCAGGTGTATCGATCGCCCGAAATCGGGGTCTTCAGCACGCCACGGGTGACTTCATCACGTTTATTGATGCAGACGATTTGTGGACACCCAACAAACTAGAACTTCAGCTTGCTGCCTTAGAGCAGTGCCCTCAAGCAGGCGTTGCCTACAGCAGAACCTATTTTATGGACGAGCCAGGAAAGACCTTTCACGTTGACAACTCGCCTTTGCCTGAAGGAGACGTATACGCGAAACTGTTGACCAAAAATTTCCTCCTCAGCCCTGGTTCTAACCCGCTGATTCGTCGGCAAGCCCTTGAGTCAGTGAATGGGTTCGACTCAAGCCTGACCCACGGAGAAGACTGGGATCTCTACCTCCGCCTCGCAAGCCAGTGGCTCTTTGTCGCCATACATCAACCACAAGTTTTTTACCGCCAATCTTTTACGTCAGCCTCATCACAAGTCGAGGTCATGGAACAGAACTCTCTCAAAGTTATTGAGAAAGCGTTTCAAGCCGCTCCTCTAACCTTAAAACCGCTTAAAAGGCAGAGTCTTGCAAACCTCTATCAATTTTTAGCGCAACTCTATCTCAGTCGTTGTATTGAAAGAGACGGAATTAACCTAGCCACTCAAAAACTGCAAACATCCATTCAGTTCTACCCCAAGATTCTCTTACAGAAAAAGACCTTAGTTTTAGTCTTTAAGCTACTCCTGATGCAAATTTTCTCACCTACGATCGCGAGAGATCTACTTGAGAGCGTTAGTAAACGGCGTGCCACTCAAATCCAAGCCCCTCAAAGTGACCCGATCGTGGCTGAGTTAAAGACGCTACTCAGTCGTTGATTTAGATCGCCCACCTCTGCTGTGTTTCAATCACCATGTTTTTAACCAAGTTTTACCAGAGACTAAAATCAGCCATAGTCTGGAGACAGCAAAATCTTCACGCAAAAGTGCTGAGATATTGGCTCTTACATCTCAAAAGTCAACCCATATCCGTGAGCCAAAAGCGCGCGATCGTCTTTGCTCCCCATCCAGATGACGAAACCTTGGGCTGTGGTGGCATGATTGCACTCAAGCGTCAGCAAGGAGTTGAGGTCTGGGTTGTGTTTCTCACAGACGGTCAAGACTCGCAATTCAATCATGTTCGCATCAAAACGATCGCAGAACTGGTTCAAATTCGTCAACATGAAGCTTTAGCTGCTTTAGACACATTGGGCGTTCAAGCCTCAGAGATCCGCTTTCTCGATCTCCCAGACGGCAGCTTACCCAATCTGCCGGAGGCAAAGCGCCAGCAAGTCGTCAATCAGCTAATCGACCTGCTAGAAGCAAGCAATGCCCAAGAAGTTTATGTGACCTATCGCAAAGACATCCATCCCGATCATCAAGAAGCTTATGAGCTGGTGCGATCGGCAGTCCTTCAATCCCAGCGAGAGCTAGAACTCATTCAATATCCCGTCTGGGCAAACTGGCGACCTCAGCAAATTGACTTTCAGGCAGAGGAAGTTGAGAATGTCTATCGGTTGTCGATCGCAGAAACGCGAGACAAAAAAATGCAGGCTCTAGACGCTTACCGCTCCCAATATTTACCATTAGCACTTGGTGCCAAACCGCCCCTACCGCCAGGGTTTATCAAGTGGTTTTCCTCGCCTTACGAAATCTTTTTCAAGGCACCTGAACAATAGCCGTCTCAAAAACCGCAGCAACAACTCCTTAAGCTAATCAGCGTAAGGGGTTTTTTAGTTTAACGTCAGTTCGACAGAAGCGGTTCGCTCAAACAGCAATCCCCATTTTTAGGGAATTTAAGCCAAAATTCCCAGTTCAAAGTCCCCCAGAATAGGGGATTTAGGGGGCAGAAGCCGCTGTTAACAAAGCGAAAAAAACTCATTGAACTGACATTTAGTTTAGCGAAAACGATCGCTGATTCCCAGTCTCTTAAATCTCACACGAGACTATTAGCTAGACCCAACAAAAGTCCAATATGAGAACAGCGAGATAGATGCAACACACTCATAAATCTTAAATGAGACTAGCATCTAGACTTATGGAGAGTCCAATCTAAGAGCTATGAGACAACCCTTTGACAAAATAAATGGGGTAGAAACGAATTTCAAACGTCTCTACCCCATTTCGTCAGAATCAAGAATCAAGTGGTCAAGCTACTCGCCGATAATTTCTGGCTGAGTTAGCTCATCAGACATCTCAACGATCGCCCGCATTACAGGCTTCATCATGGGATCGTCTCCACTATCAAAATCTTCAAAGCGTCGACGTTTAGCGCGATTTGCCACCTGCACCGTAATCCGATAACGGTTAGAAGCCGCCGCGATCAGTTCATCCGATCGCCGCATCAACTGAGTCGTATCAAACGTAGGACGCTTATGAAGTGAGCCAGATTTTGCCATAGAGACTGCCTTTGGTGAATAGTTTGTAGAAAATAGGAGGCTACTAGCTCCCGTATGCTAATCAGACGCTATAGTCTTACCAGGGAGTTGTAAAGATTTGAAAATCTTCTTCCATATGGTAAATTCCCAATAAGTCTAATCTATTAATAGCGTAGACCTGATCCCGATAGCGCGCATCTATGCAAACCATTGCTTCCGGCTCCCCTCAATTGAATGGATCTCAAGCAAATCAGCCTTCATTAAGACTGCTCGCCCTTGGAGACAGCTTAATTTATGGCTTTGGTGACCCGATCGGAGGCGGCTGGGTCGAGCGGCTGCGGCGACAGTGGATGACCCATGACAGCCCCAATCATGCCCTCTATAACTTAGGAGTGCGCGGCGATGGAGTGCGACAAGTTGCCAGACGGCTAGAAGATGAATTTCGGCATCGCGGCGAGTTGCGAAACCGAGTCCCCGATCTGATCATTCTCTCAGTGGGAACCAATGATTCTCCCAGACTTGCCCGACTAGACGGCAAAAACTTTACAGAGTTTGAGGGCTTTCAGATTGGCATCGTCGATTTGCTCGATCGTGCCCGTCGTCTCTGTCCCGTTTTATTTGTCGGTGCAGTGCCCGTAGACGAAACCAAAATGCCCTTTCTCGACTGTCTCTACTACAATCACGCCGACCAGCACCGCTATAAAGAAGCCACTCGCATCGCCTGTCACGACCGCCAAATTCCCTATCTAGACCTCTTTGATCTGTGGATGTCGCGCGGCGTTAATTGGTGTCAAACCCAGCTCACCGAAGATGGGCTGCACCCCAATGTGTCGGGCTATCAAACCCTACTACAAGACATTTTAAGCTGGGAAGCTATGCAGCAGTGGATCAGCGTAACTGAACTGATCACAACCCATGCCTAAACTGATTGTCGCCACTGGAAATTCTGGCAAACTGCACGAAATGCAGACCTATCTAACCGATCCTGCCTGGGAGTTGACCCTCAAGCCAGATGAATTAGACATCGAGGAAACTGGAACGACCTTTCTCGAAAATGCTGGTTTGAAAGCATCACAGGTTGCTAAAGCATTGGGGCATTGGGCGATCGCCGATGATTCTGGTCTAGAAGTCTCTGCCCTCAATGGCGCACCAGGGTTATATTCAGCCCGATATGGCAAGACAGATGACGATCGCATTGCCCGGTTACTGCGCGAATTAGGCGACAACTCGAACCGGAACGCTCAGTTTGTTTGCGCGATCGCCCTTGCCCGACCTGATGGAACGATCGTGCTTCAGACCCAGGGCATCTGTCCGGGTGAAATCCTCACGGCTCCTCGTGGGTCAGGTGGGTTTGGCTACGATCCGATTTTTTATGTCCCAGAACAAGGGATGACCTATGCCGAAATGCTGTCAGACATCAAACACAAAATTAGCCATCGAGGACGAGCTTTTGCAGACCTGCTGCCCCAGTTAAAAACCCTCGACTTCTAAGATTTGTCTCGTGAAATCATGCCACGGTTTCTCCAGCGAGTTCGCTAAAATAGACCTCCTGCACGAATCCGGGAACGCCCCCCAAATCCCCCAAAATTGGGGGACTTTGAACTCCAGTTCCCCCAGAATTGGGGGTTAGGGGGCGAGATCGCAGGGTGGTTTACGTCGAGAATTTTATTTATGCAGGAGGTCTAATGAGGGGCAGCAGACTGATCAAGAAGACATTGCGTTGACCAAAACCTTGGAGGTTTGCTTAAGTCTTGTTAATGTTGAATATCAAGCAATCGTTGAATGCGCTGTCTTAAGAGCGTTGCCCCTGCCTGATCGCCCCTTTGTTCTTTCAACAGTGCTAGATGAGTCATCGCCTCATAAGCCTTGGGGTTGAGATAAATTGCTTTCTGAAACGCTTGTTCTGCTTGCTCAGATTGATCAAGTCCCTGATGAATTTCGCCCAACAACAAGTAAGCCTGATCGTCAGTTGAATGAATCGTTAAATAAGATTTGCATACCGCGATCGCTTCTCTAAGCTGCCCCCGATCAGCAAGTTGTTGAGCCATTTCAAGTTTAGGAATCGGTTCAGAATAAACAGCTTTAGGAACGGGAACCTTAATCGCTGAGGGAACAATTGTGGTCAGTGGGCGATCATTTTGACGATCGTCTGGATGATTTTCTTTGCAATAGCCAAACGCAAAGGGATGGCGAATCGGCGTAAAGTGCTTGGCAAGAATCTGTGCCGTTTCTGACGCGCCTAAAAATAATAAACCTGATGGCGCTAAATGGCGATCTAGCTGCTCAATCACTTGATTGCGAGACGCGCGATCAAGATAAATCAAAAGATTGCGGCAGAAAATTGCGTGATAGGTTTCTCTAGACAAAAAACCAGGATTGAGCAAATTTCCCTGCATGAAGTTGACGGTGTTGCCGACAAAGGGGCGAATTTCGTGTCCGTTCTCAACGGGTTCAAAGTAGCGGGATTGATCCACTACGCCGCCGCCTCTAAAGGACTGTTTGCCATAAATTCCTCGCTTTGCTTTCAGCAGTGCGCGTTGACTAATATCAACCGCATCAATTTTGAACTGAGCAGGAGTCAACCCCAACTTTAACAGCGTCATCGCGATCGAATAAGGCTCTTCTCCAGTCGAGCAGGGCGCACTCAGAACCCGAAACACGCCAGCAGGATGCGCGGATCGCCACTCGATCACAAACTGACGCAAATAGACAAACGGTTCACGATCGCGAAAAAACCAAGTTTCTGGCACCACCACCGCTTCGATCAAGTTTTCTAACTCTTGAGGCGATGATTGCAGGTGTGTGAGATAAGCGGCGCGATCGGGCAGCCCACAGCTTAATCTGCGGCGATCGATCACACGGGCGATCGTGTTAGACCCAATGCTGCTGGCATCTAAGCCGATCTTCTGCCTCAGCAGTGTCTCAATTGCGTCTTGCACCCTGCACCCGATCGCTTTCTGCAATGAACAAGGATGCAGATGGGTCATCTGACACTAAATGCTGCCAGTGAATCTGTTGAATCATGCCCTTCTCATCCATAAACAAGTCTCCAAGATAAGGCACGTCGCTCACATGAGACGCTTTTTTTGAATCCAGGTCAGGTCTGTTGAGCGTTTCAGTCACCCGTTCTGCCATCAGCCCTAATGAATAATTTTTGCCATCATTTGCAGCGTAATGAACCATGATGACGCGAGTGCTAAATCGAGGGCGACAATCGGTGCCGTGAAGCAAGCGACACAAATCTATAATCGGAACTAAACTGCCTCGATAATTAAAGATGCCCGCAACATAATTGGGAACGTGATCAACTTTTCGTGGCGCAACCATTGAGATCACTTCGATGACATGAGCGCTATCGAGAGCATAAAGATCATCACCAGCGTAAAACAATAGCATCAACATAAAGTTAGGTAATTGATATCTTGCGTTGCATTGTTTGATCAGCAATTTTGTTGAGTGCCACTATACTAAAATTATGCTCTGATTCAGATGATTTGACATCTTTCTATGGCTAGAAATATTAGATCTCCTGCACGAATCCGAGAACATCCCCCAATTCTAGGGGACTTTGAACTCCGGTTCCCCCGAAATTGGGGGTTAGGGGGCGAGATCCAACAATGGTTTACGTCGAGAATTTTATTCATGCAGGAGGTCTATTAGAAACCGTGTCCGATCGCTCAACATCCCTTTCGTTAAATTCCGAAGATAGATTGAATTCGTTTACGAATTTGATGAAAGGAGGTTTCTTCTTTTGTAACGGTGTCGATCGTAATGCCTAAACTCTTTAAAGCTTCCTGGCGATGCGATAATTCCTCTGCAATTTTGTCTGCTAACCCCTGGTTATTTTTTAACAGGTTTTGCAAGTTACTGTGATCAACGACGAATAAAATTGTTTCTTCTAATGTTCGTAGAGTAGCAGTGCGCGGCGTACCCATCAGCAGCGACATTTCACCGATAAACTCACCTGCCCCACGCACAGCAACTTGTTGTCCGATCGATTCGACAAACACCTCCACCGAGCCTGACAGAATAATAGAAAACGAATCACCTGGATCGCCCTCTCGACAAATCGTTTCGCCGATCGGCAGTTTTTTGCGATAGCCTTTCTCAATTAACTGCCTTAGCTCGATCTCACCGCACTGCTGAAAATAGCTAACTTTTCGCAGCAGATCGCGCAACATCCAGCCCCCGATCGGCGTTTCAGCCACCTCTGAGTTACCCGCTTTTATCGCATCGTTGGTTGGAGATTGCAGCAGGGCTGCCAGCGAGGGCAGATTCTCGATCGTCAGCTTAGTGGCTATGTTTTGATCGATGGCACGATCGCGAAATTCTGCCTCGATCAAAAATCGGAGCGCACTCTTAATCGAATCCATCTCGATCGGGTCACGAATCCACACCATCAGGTCAAAGGCGAGCGCGTCGTCTGCAATTCCTTTAAAATAAACCTCTGGTGAGGGAGACGGCAAAATTCTGGGTTCTTGACGAGCCGCTGTTAGCAGCGCTTCTAACACGGTCAGCGAGTCGCTCTCTTCGGCAACCCGCACTGGAACCTCAATCCGGCATTTAGGATCGCGATAGCTCCAATTCACCACATTATTATCGAGAAAGCGGCTGTTAGGCACAATCACAAATACGCCGTTAATCGTGCGAATGGTCGTCGATCGAATGGCAATTGTTTCGACTGTTCCGGCAAGTTTATCGACTTCAATATAATCGCCGACTTTAATCGGTTGCTCAAACAGCAGCGTTAGACCACTGATAAAATTGCTAGACAGATTTTGCAACCCGATGCCAACCCCGATGCCGATCGCCCCCGCAAACACTGCTAGAGAACTGAGATTAATACCAGCCGTCTCTAGCACTATCAGAAAGCCAATTACCGTAATGATGTAGCTAGTAATCGTTGATAGGGATTCTCGCGCACCAACCTCTAATTTAAATCGAGGTAAAATTCGCTCTTTCAATAGTCGTTTTACTGTACTCGCCAGCAATAAAACAACAATCACTTGAGCGATTAATCCGGCGATCGATCCCAGTGAAAACTTTTCTCCTGCAAACGTAAACAAGCTGCGATTAAAAGCACTCAACAAGTCTTGAAGAAACTGCTTGATTTGAATATCTGCCCAGTTAAAAGCTGATTGCAGTTCCATCGTTAAATGCTCCCAGCGATCGCTTTTGTAGTATTTAATCCATCACTTCTAGATCTCAAAATTCTATCCTCAGATGGATGCCAGCCCTATTCAGAAATTTTGATTCTAAAACACTTGTAGTATTAATAAGTTCTGCAAAAACGCTATCACATCCTAATAATCTCATATTTATAAAAAGTGACTACTAAACCGCATTCTAGACCCGCCGCCCATCCTCTAGTCTTAAACCTCACCACAGGCGGCACGATGGGGCTTTTGACCGTGATTACAAGCGTCTCATTTGCCTCAGTGATCTTCTCTGGCGACTTCTTAAGCGCTTTACCCTTTGGCACCGGGCTGCTGTTATTTAGTGCTACCGTGATCAGCGCGATCGTCACAGCGTTCAGCGCTTATCCCGCGATAGTAGGCACGGTTTCAGAACCGAGCATTCCGGTGTTAAGTCTGGTTGCTCGACAAATTCTTGACCAGATGCCCGACGCTTCATTTGAAGCAAAACTATTGACGCTGACTGCTACCATTGCACTCAATGCAGTGGCAGGCGGCATTATTTTTATGTTGCTGGGTCGGTTCAAACTCGGCGGCTTTATTCGCTATATCCCTTACCCGATCGTGGGCGGCTTTCTGGCAGGAACTGGCGTACTATTAGTGCAAGGGGCGCTCCATTCAATCTCTGGGCTTGATTCGCATCACTTAACCCTTTCGGCCCTGTTTCAACCCGACGTTTTGCTGCAATGGGGGCCTGCTCTGATCTTTGCAGTCGTGATGTTTGCCGTTCCGCAACTGATTGAGCATTTTCTCGTCATTCCCGGCATTTTGTTAAGTGCCGTTATTCTGTTTTATGTCGCCTTAGCGATTACGGGGATTTCGATCGAGCAAGCAACCGATCGTAGCTTGTTGTTAGACACCATTCCCCCCGGTGGCATTTATCAGTTTGCAACCATCTCGGCGCTGACTCAGGCAAATTGGAGCGTTGTTTTGCAGCAAGTGCCAAGTCTAGCGGCACTCTGGCTGGTAGAGTCGATGGCGCTGCTGCTTAACGCCAGCGGCATCGAGCTAGCGGCTTCTCGCGATTTAGATCTCAACCACGAGCTAAAAGTGGCGGGGGCTGCCTCGATCGCATCGGGTCTAGGCGGTGGCATTGGTGGGTTTGCCAGTTCAGGAGAAAACACGCTCGCCCATCATCTAGGCGGCACCCGGCGCATTGTCGGTTGGACGATCACTGGCATTTGTTTGGCAATGCTGTTAGGAGGCGCTTCGCTGCTCTCGTTCTTTCCCAAATTCATTCTGGTGGGCATTCCCCTGCTGCTAGCAATCGAGTTTTTCTATGAATGGCTTTATCAAGCATGGTTTAAATTTTCACGATCGGACTACGCGATCGTTGTACTGATCGTAGTGGTAACGGGCAGCGTCGGATATTTGCCAGGAATCGGAGTCGGGCTAATTGCGGCGATCGGGCTGTTTGTGGTCAACTACAGTCGGTTATCTGTCACAAAACGAGTGGGTTCAGGTGCATTTCAGCATAGCAATGTGATGCGAACCTCTGAAGAACTAAACGTTTTAGATGCTGAAGGCGAACAGATTTATATTCTAGAACTGCAAGGGCTGATCTTCTTTGGCACTGCTAACAAACTGTTGACCCAGATCCGCGATCGCATCGATCACCCGACCGCGATCGCCGTTCGATTTGTGATTCTAGACTTTCGGCTAGTGAGTGGGCTAGATGCCTCTGCCGTGCTCAGTTTTGCCAAACTTAAACAAGTCGCCACCTCAAAACAGGTGCATTTGCTGTTTACCGATTTGTCTCATGAAGCCATGCAGCGACTTAAGCAAGGCGGCTGTCTCGAAGCTGACGACCCGTTTTCTCACGTTTTTGCCGATTTAGATCGCGGGCTAGAGTGGTGTGAGCAGCAGATTCTCGCCGCCAGCGATCTGAGTGCGCTAGAAGCCCGATCGCTTTCTGAACACCTCAAGTCAGATTTTTCAGACCCGATTCAGGTCGATCACTTGATGAGTCGGCTTGATGATCGGCTCTTTGCAGAAGGAGACTATCTATTTCACCAAGGTGACCCATTTGACGGCTTATATTTTGTTGGGTCAGGTCAAGTCAGCGTGGTGCTCGACTTGGGCGAGGGGCAAACCAAACGCATTCGCACCTATACGGTGGGCAATACGATCGGAGAAATGGGTCTCTATCGCAAAACGCTACGGATGGCATCTGTCGTGGCTGACAAACCCAGCACGGTTTACTTTCTATCCACCGAGGCGTTTGAGCAGATTGAAGCCTCTGACCCGCTTTTAGCCTCAAATATTCATCGGTTTGTGGTCAATCTATTAGCCGAACGCCTCCAACACCGCGAACAAGAATTAAAGAATCTATTGCAGTCGTCTTAAAAATACGTCAGTTCGACAGAAGCGGTTCATTCCAACGGTGAGTTCGGGAGAGCTACCTAAAATTCCAGATTTTGGAGAACTTCAAGCCAAAATTTCCGGTTCCCCCAGAATTGGGGGTTAGGGGGCGATATCTAAGGGTGGTTTACGTCGAGAATTTTATTCGTGCAGGAGGTCTAATAGCGTTCTGCAATAAATTGATTAGCTCTATCAAGCTCTACCTTCAGATAGACAAATAATCTAAATAACACCTTATAAGATTGAACCTAAAAGGTAGTAATATGCCGATGGGATAGCCTTTGAGTTTGAACAAACTCCAGCAATCTCGAACTGATGCTTCGCTGTATAATTGCAAGACTTATGGAGAGTGAGCGATGAACGCGATTCGTGTAGCTTTAATTGAAGACCACGATCTGACACGATTTGGCATTCGTGCGATTTTGCAGCAGCAACCAGAAATTGAAATTGTGGGTGAGGCAAGAGACGCAAAGTCAGGGCTAAAGCTGTTAGAAACTACCCGACCTGACGTGGCGATCGTCGATGTGGGCTTACCTGACATGACCGGAATCGAGCTAACCCAGCGCTTTAAAAAGTTTCAGGAAGCTGGAGAATCTGCATTCAGAACTGGCGTGTTGATCATGACGATGCAAGATGACGAATCTGTGGTGCTGGCTGCGTTTGCGGCTGGGGCTGATTCTTATTGCATGAAAGACACCAGTTTTAATCGGTTATCTGAAGCCGTCAAAACCACCGCAGAGGGCAACGCTTGGATCGATCCGGCGATCGCGCGCATTGTGCTTCATCAGGTGCAAACGCCTCCCGATCAAGCGGTCGCATCTCCGGCTTCTAGCACGATCAACATCAATCGGCTATCTGATGAAGATAACGAAATGATGCTGACTTACCCGCTGACTGAGCGTGAATTAGAGGTGTTAAGGCTAATCGTCGATGGATGCAGCAATGCCCAAATTGCCGAGAAGCTCTACATCACGGTCGGAACGGTCAAAACTCACGTTCGGAATATTCTTAACAAGCTATGTGCTGATGATCGCACTCAGGTTGCCGTGCGTGCCCTCAGAGCAGGGCTAGTTCAATAGCAAGCTTCAAGCTTTTTGATCGAGTCGAATCGCCTGTTCTAAGGCTGCTTTTTCTCTAGCTCGATCCACGTAAGGCTGAAGTTTTTCAGCACTCCAACCCGTCAAAATCTTCAAGTCGTCTACCCTAATTCCTCTCATCAGCATATCGATGCACCAGGTTTGTTGCGGCTGCTCGATCGTCGGAGGTTGTCCGTTTGGAGTCAGAAACTCTTGCGTCAATTCTTGCCATTGCTGCCGCAGTTCGCCCTCAGAGAGAGGGTTTCCGGCATCGTTGACGAATAAGAATGGCTGATTATCTTTGCGGCTTTTGAGCCACTGAGTTAACGGATTTTTTGTGTAAGAGCCATAGCGTTTCCCCAGAATCCACTGATTGATCGGCACTTGGCGCACCGTGCCTTGGCTGACTTGAACAAGTTGCTGGTGAGCATCATGAATATAGTGCGATCGCTCCAACTGCACGACCTCTGTAGGACTCAGCCCTGCCCCAAACAACACATAAACCCAGGCGTAAGGCTGTAGTCCCTGCTGTTTGGCGCGCTGTAAAATTGAGTGGACGACCTGAGTTGGGAGATCCGCGATGCGATCGCTTCCAGGGTTCTCGACCCGCACCAAACTGCTGGAATCTAGCGAAGGCGGATCTGCTGGTGAGACTGCGCCGTGTAGAAACAGCGTCACTAAGTTTTCTAAAAAATCCTGTCGGTCTTGCCAGAGGTCGTGAAATTCGCTCGTAAACTCAATCACGGCATAGCCCAAAAGCATTCCATTCAATAAGCTGGCGAGTCGCTCGGCTGACAAATAGCTGTGTAGCTGTCCGCGATCGATAATGGTTTGAAAATATTCAGCCACATAGCGGTTAGCCTGCGTAAAGCCTTGCCCTAGAACCTCTCGGTTTTCAGAAGGATATTGCCCCGCTTCACCGACGACCGATCGCACGACTTCGGGCACTCGCTCTAAAGCTTGCAGACAGGCGATCGCATATTCGTTGAGCGCTTGATGCAGGCTGCTAGTTTTATTAGCTTGCTCAACGAGCGCTTGACCCAAAGTGGTAAAAACGGCTGCCTCTTCGATCACGGCTAACAGCAGCCCGTGTTTATTGCCAAACTGACGAAACAGCGTCACCTCGTTGACATCAGCTCGTTCTGAAATTTGCCGGGTGGTCGTTTCGGTGACTCCCTGCGAGGCAAATAGCTCTAGTGCAGCCGTGATTAACCGTTGCCGGGTGGGGTTTTTTTGAGACGACATAGACAAAATGCAAGTAACACTTGCAGAAATAACGAAGACTTGTTAAACTGATTGATGTAAGTAACACTTGCATTTACTCCTCTACTGTAACGGTCTTCTAGCGGAAGCGTGGATGTTTACTCGTGGGTTGAGGAAGTTTGTCGATTGAGTTGCCCGATCGAGCGCAGATTAATTTCGTCATCTAAACAAAGGATTTTCATGACCTCTACTTCTACTAAACCTACGGTGATGAGTGAACCGCCATCGTCGCAAGAAGAACCCAAACTAGATTGGGTGAATGTCGGATTTTTTGGAGCGTTTCACGCGATCGCGCTATTGGCTCCCTGGTTTTTTTCGTGGTCGGCGCTGGGGGTGGCAGTGGTGCTGCACTGGCTGTTTGGCAGCATTGGCATCTGTTTGGGATATCACCGTTTGCTGACGCACCGCAGTTTTCAAGTGCCCAAGCCATTAGAACGATTGATTACGCTGATTGGCGCTTTGGCGTTGCAGGGCGGACCGATTTTTTGGGTAGCAGGGCATCGGCAGCACCACTTATATACCGAAGATGTGAATCTTGATCCCTATTCGGCAAAGCGCGGGTTTTGGTGGAGCCATATGCTCTGGTTGTTCTATCCGCACCGCCAATTTTTTGACTATGACTCTTGTAAGAAGTTTGCGCCCGACCTCGATCGTGATCCATTCTATCGCTGGTTGAATAAGAACTTTTTGTTGCTTCAGATCCCAGTCGGGGTAGCGCTTTATTTAGCGGGTGGTTGGTCATTTGTAATCTACGGGGTGTTTGTCAGAGCCGTTTTACTGTGGCACAGCACTTGGTTGATCAACTCTGCAAGTCACATCACAGGCTATCGCACCTTTGAGCTAGACGACAATTCACGAAATCTTTGGTGGGCAGCAATTCTGACCTACGGCGAAGGCTGGCACAACAACCACCACGCTTACCCCAATGTGGCAAAAGCTGGCTGGAAATGGTGGGAAATCGATATGACGTGGTGGGCGATTCAAGGTCTAAATCGGTTGGGCTTGGTGAAGAAACTCGTATTGCCTCCAACCAACCAGTAAACAACGCAAAATGTAGAAAGGTCAGAACAGCTACTGTTTGTTCTGACCTTTTTAGTGTCAAAGATTTATGTCTCGTCTGATATGAACAAACTTATTCGCATTGGCTAGGCGATAGCTTTAATCAATTATCCATTGATTCAGCAAGTATCCTATGAATGCTATCCAGAACACGCTGAAGGACACAATCCATGTGCCAACTAAGAGCGCGTCGAATCTTTTAAGCCATCGGCGTAATCCCCGCTGCCCATGTACGATCGCACGGGTTCTTGAACGTGGATAGCTTTGATTAAGAAGAATGGTGAGCATCGTCGCGAGAATAGCGGCGAGGACAGCCGCCACAAATCCCCAATTCCCCTCGCTCAAGTTTTGCAACCAGGGCACCAATGTCCCGGCATTTGCCCCGTTAAGCTGGAATGATGGGTTTCGCAAAGGGGAAATTTGATATACGAAGATTCCGCTAGCGCCCAGCAGCAGTAAGCATAGGAACATGAAGGAAAAGCGGTGAACAAGTTGACGCGCCATTGTTGTATACCCTTGTCCTAAGCGATATGATTGTCAGCGTTGAACTATGGGACTCTCTATCAGTCTTAAATGTTTCTGGAATCGACTGCCAATCTACTCTGGAATGACCAAAACACCTGAGTACAAAAGCCTAACAACTCCACAATTTAGAGCAGATCTTTTTCAGATAGCTTGGCTATTTTCATCAAAGCTTTTAAGGTTCCAGCCTTCAGATCTTGACTGCGGTGAACAGGAATTGACAGAATTTGATTCATTGCAGGGTTTTCATAGATGTGATGACTACCAGTAATTCTTCGTAAAGCCCAGCCTTTTTGCTCCACAATTTTGCAAAGCTGTTTGCCCGAAATAGATTTCATACAGCAATTTCGACAACTTGATCGGTTGACTCAATTGCATCATGACTATTGGCAACATCAAGCCAGCCTTCGATCGCATCCTTTAAGTTAGCCATCACCTCTTCCATCGTGTCCCCCTCAGTAATACAGCCGGGGAGCGCAGGAACTTCTGCCCAATAGCCACCCTCTTCTGCCGAATGAACGATCGCTCTAATTTTCATATCCCTATTTAGCTGGTTATTGAGAACTGGTATTGAAAATACGTTAACAACAACGCCTGTTGACTATGGACGAGAAATTTTAAGATCTCTTCTCAAAAAGCGATCGCCTTGACGAAATTCAACAGGTGAGCAGGAATACTGCCCGTTTTCACTCAAGCAACCAAGCAAACACATCCTTGACAGTAAGCTGTAGTTCGATCGCAAACGAGGGCACCAGTACTCGTGCATTTGGATCATCAAATACTTCAGTTTCTTGCTTGGGTCGATAGACAAATATAGTTTTCTCATCTGGATCAATTAGCCAACCCACTTGAGTTCCGTGCTTTAGACAATGAAGAATATTTTTGGTTACTTTAGTCTGGCTTTGGTCAGGGGATAGGATTTCAATTGTCCAGTCTGGAGCCACAGAAAATATATTAGCAATCTCCCCGTTATCATCGCGGGGAATCCGACTCCAAATAAAAACTGAGATGTCAGGCACCGTTGAACGATCGCCGAAGCTACAACGCAACTCAGGAAAGGCGCGAGCAATCCGTTCAGACTTGACTACCCGATTAATGGCGGGTGTAAGTTCTCCTTGAATCGCGCTATGTTTCCCTTTTGGCATCGGTTTCTGGATAATTTGACCGTCAATATATTCATTGGCTGGTTTTGTTTCCGGTAATCTCAAAAACTCGTCTAAGGTTAATAGTTTTATTGGTGCCTGTACCATTTTGGCATTCTCTCCGAGAAGGCTATGCGATGATATCGCCATTCTACGCGAAAGCCAATATCATCCGATCGCTGCAAACCTTCGCCGTATCGCGACTAAAGAATGGGTGAAAATGCTCAATCGAGTGATTTATCGCTGATCATAGAGGCGATGACATTGTGACGATCACTATAAAATGATTGGGTTAAAACGTGGGCAGATTGTTCGATCGCTCTTAGCAATTCTTTTGATTGGGCTGTCGTGGTGGGGCGTTTTTACGGCTCGGACTGGGCTGGTGGTGCGATCGTTTGAACGAGATCACGTTCCGCTGCTCTATCTGGCTCCGCAGCAGGGGCACAATGCGCCGGGGGTGCTGGTTGCTCACGGGTTTGCAGGGTCTAAACAGTTGATGTTGGGCTATGGGCACGTTTTGGCGAGGGCGGGCTATGCCGTCATGCTCTGGGATTTTGATGGTCATGGAGCCAACCCCGCCGCGCTCAAAGGATTTGAACTTCGGCAGAATCTTGAGGTTGCTCTCCAAGGATTAATTGAGCAGCCAGAGGTTGATCCGAAGCGACTGGCTTTGTTGGGTCACTCGATGGGCAGTGGCGTTGTGATCTCGGCTGGAGTTCAAAATGTAGAGCGGTTTGCAGCGACGATCGCCATTTCTCCCACAGGTCAAAATGTCACGCCGCAAGCGCCTCGCAATCTCCAGCTACAAATTGGTGCCTGGGAAGGACAATTATTGCCTTATGCTCAACGATTGTTGGCTGATGCAGGCGGTGTGAATTCGCAGTTTGCTCAAGGACGGGCGCGAGAGTTGGTAACAGTGCCGACGGTTGAACACATCACGATTTTGTTTAGTCAGGTGAGCCATCAAGCAGCATTGCGGTGGCTCGATTCGACCTTCGGGCGGCAATCTCAAAGCGAGTATGTCGATCGCCGCATGATCTGGTATTTTTTGCATTTAGGGGGCTGGCTATTGCTGTTAAGCGGAGTGGTTCCTTCCTTAGCACTACCTGCAACCCCAGACTTCAGAATTTCTCGCTGGCGCAGTTGGGGCGGATTGATCGGGTCTCCGATCGTGGCTCTAGGCGGATTACTGCTGCTCAATCCTCTCATTGACTTGCAGGTTCTAGGCGGCGTTCAGGTTGGCGGAGCGGTCGGAATCTGGTTTTTGATTGCCGGGTTGTCTTGGCTCGGAATTCTGGGTCGGTTGCCGCATTTGAGTTGGCAAATGGTTGGGTTAGGGGTGGCATTATTGGGGCTATTGTTGATCGCAGTTGGAGCAATGGCGCAAATGGTGTGGCTTCAGTGGTGGCTGATCCCAGCGCGGTTGACGATTTGGTTGCCGATCGCGATCTCGTGTTTTCCGTGGTTTTTAGCGTCTGGAATCGTGCAGCAAAATACGCGCTGGCTAACCAGACTGGCGTGGTGGCTTGGGCAAAGTGTGATGCTGATCGTCGGATTCATACTCGTGATCGTCTACTTGCCAAAATTGGGGTTTATGTTTCTACTGCTGCCGTTGTTTCCGTTGGTGATGGCGTTGTTTGCGGTTGTGTCAGCCTTGTTTAATCAAGCGTGGATTTATGCAATTGGAAATTCGTTGTTTTTTGCATGGCTACTAGCGGCTGCATTTCCCTTATCGGCGTGTTGTTTAGCGTTTGAGTAGTCATTAATATAGCAATCTTGATTGATTCGTGAAATGCATCAATGCTGCCCTCACCCTAAATCCCTCTCCCCAAGGAAGAGGGACTTTGAATCTTGCTCCCTTCTCCTTGGGGAGAAGGGTTGGGGATGAGGGTAGACCGAGTTCATAAATGATTTAGGATTGCTATATGAGTCACTATATTCTTGCGTTTGACCAGGGTACGACCAGTTCACGCGCGATCGTGTTTAATCACAGCGGCGAAATGGTGTCTGTGGCTCAAAAAGAATTTCCGCAACGGTTTCCGCAGCCCGGTTGGGTTGAGCATGATGCCCAAGATATCTGGTCTTCCCAGATCGGAGTTGCCAGCGAAGCGCTTGCCCGGATTGGGATTGGGGCGCGTGATATTGCCGCGATCGGCATTACCAATCAGCGCGAAACAACCCTGGTGTGGGATCGGGCAACGAGTCAGCCGATCTATCCCGCGATCGTCTGGCAAGATCGGCGGACGGCTGGATATTGTGACGAGTTAACCGCCGCCGGACATAACCTCACAGTTCGGCAGAAAACCGGACTGCTGCTCGATGCTTACTTTAGTGGCACCAAGCTGAAGTGGCTGCTTGATCAGGTGCCAGGTGCGAGAGAAAAAGCCGATCGCGGCGAACTTGCCTTTGGCACGATCGATTCGTGGCTGGTGTGGAAGCTAACCAACGGGCGGCTGCACATCACCGATGTCACTAACGCCAGCCGCACGCTCCTATTTAATATTCACACGCAAGACTGGGATGATGAATTGCTGTCACTGTTGACCATTCCTCGATCGCTATTGCCAGAGGTGCGCGGCTCGTCAGAAGTGTATGGCTATACCAGCGATGGAGTGGAGGCAGGGATTGCGATCGCTGGAATTGCCGGAGATCAGCAGGCTGCCACATTTGGGCAAGCGTGTCTTGAGCGAGGCATGGCAAAAAATACTTACGGGACGGGCTGTTTTACGCTGCTCAACACCGGGAGTCAGCCGATCGTGTCTCAAAATAGATTGTTGACGACGATCGCGTGGCGCATTCAAGACCATACCGATTATGCGCTTGAAGGTAGTGTGTTTGTCGGCGGTGCGGTAGTGCAGTGGCTGCGCGATGGGCTAGGCATTATCCAAACCAGTGCAGAAGTTGAGCCACTGGCGCGAAGTGTTGCCGATAATGGCGGCGTGTATCTCGTCCCTGCTTTTGTAGGGTTAGGGGCACCGCATTGGGATAGCTATGCGCGAGGCACGATCGTGGGGCTGACGCGAGGCTCGACCCGTGCCCACATTGCCCGTGCCGCCCTAGAAAGCATCGCTTATCAATGTGCAGACGTGCT
>JAYVFW010000073.1:0-19133 GCA_043772715.1 Phormidesmis sp.
ATCGCAGCTTGTGTTGACTTCATGAGTTTCTTGATCAACCAACCTGCCTTTGCTGAAGTATCGTCACAAGCTGGTCATTCCCCTCCTCCACGCGGGTACTGGGGCGGATTCGCTGACTGGTGGAGGAGGGGAATGACCAGCTTGTGACGATACTTCAGCAAAGGCAGGTTGGTTGATCAAGAAACTCATGAAGTCAACACAAGCTGCGATCGCCGGATGATACAGAAAATGCAGACTTAGAATCAACCCAAACGCAAAAAGTGCGCCGATCAGGAATCGTAGCCATGATCGATGAGGAGATTGAAAAGATGCGAACTTAGATATTCTTAAGGATGGTCTTGGGAGCAGCCAGTAGCTCTGAGAACTCACCCGTTTGAACTGCCCTGGCTGTTGGAATCGAACTGTAGGAGGCTGCCAGATATCGGACGGAGGATGAGATCCAAAGAACGCTTTGTAGCGATCGAGCGTGTCGCGATAGCACCCCAAAAACAAGTCTGTTTGGCTTGCCCCTCCTCTAGTAGGGCAATGATGTAAGGGCTTTTGGAGAATGTGAGCGCACAACTTATCCCAATAGGACTGGGTGTAAGTCAAGTGGAGATGCCACACTTGATCCACCGCATCTGAAGGCACTATTGAGCAGTCTGCGGCGATCGCCAGAAACAAGAACTTCTTGTACTCCACAATGACTTGCTGAGTATAGGTCAATGACCAGTGGTTCTCTCTCGCTAGTCGTTGGCTAAAGGAGAAAACCACGTTAGGTTCATCGATCTCAAAGGCTTGAATTCGAGTGTAGAGCTGCAAGTGTTGAGAACTCATTCCATGAACGGCAACAAATTTGTTCTGAGGATGACTCATATTCTTCTCCTAAGATATTCTTTTCCTAAGAAGAGGTTCCGAATGCGAAAAGCAACTCGTAACGGTTTATCTATCTAGTTCGGGAAGTGTTATGCCGATTCAAACTCAAGCTGGCGTTTCTCGGTCAACGTCATGGCGATCCCTTTTTCGTAGTAGGCAGCTTCGTTGATGAACACTGGGAAAACCGTAGCTCCCTGATAAGGAATTGATTCACCAGCGAGCGTGAGAAACAGGGGTTCTCCAGAGCGCAAAGGCTCATAGTCTTTGAATTGGCGCTGGGGATGAATCGCGGCTTGGAGTTCACCGACGGCATCTCTGGGATAGTCTATGGAGGTAATCGCTTGATAGACGGTCAAACTCGACGGAGCGGGCAGCGGTGTTCCGCAATTGATAGCATCGACATAATCCAAGATGGCATGAACGATCATCTCGGTTTGTTGAAGGTAATGAGCATTGAGAACTCCCTGAGCGATCGCGCCTACTTCGATCGTGCAGCCTAACGGTGAGAGCGATCGCAGCATGGGCGTATCTTGGTTGCATTGCGCCCCGCAGCACACTCGTACCGCTGGGTAGAGACTGCTCAAGTAAGCAAATAATCGAAGATTAAAGGGATGAGTGCTAGACGGGAGAATCGTCAAACCCATGTTGGCAGTGGTGCTATGCAAATCGATGATCACAGTCGCATTGGGCTGCTCTTTCGGGTCGAGTTGTGCAGCAATCTCCTTGGCACGATTGTCCTCATAACCTGTTAACGCCAAGTTAGACAAGTCTTCGTTCGCGAAGCAACGGTTTAGATCGCGATCGATATAGCGGCGATTTGCCGCGGTCGCGTCAGGGTTTGCTAGCAAAATCAGGGTTTCAAAGCTAAAGCGATTTACCAACTCTGGAAACTGCTTAAACTTCTTGACTAAATAGATTCCAGTCCACTCATTTCCGTGAGTTCCACCCACGATCGCAACTTGTCGAATTTGGTTTGTCATCAATCAGGACATCTCCCGTCGCAGTGACAACAAGGGTTGCGGTTTCTGCCCGTTTGCAACTCTTGCTCCCAGCATAAAGAAGCTGTTACTATATGTCCAATACTTATTTCATTAGTCTACTATACTTAGAAAGTATAATCTTAATCCTGTGGAACTTCGCCATCTTCGCTACTTCATTGCAGTTGCAGACGAACTGAGCTTTAGTCGAGCGGCAGAGCGATTGCAGATGGCTCAACCTCCTTTGAGTCAGCAAATCCAGGCGTTAGAGAAAGAACTGGACGTGAAGCTGTTTGATCGTAAGAAGCGTCCACTTCAGTTGACCCTAGCAGGACAAGCATTTGTCGAAGAAGCTCGTTCAACGTTGGCACAGCTAGAACAAGCTGTTCACACCACACAGCGCATTCATCAAGGAACATTAGGCTGTTTGACCATAAGCTTTACTAGCTCGATCGCGAATGGCGTGTTGCCAGACATTCTGCGATCGTTTCGACAACACTATCCAGAGATCAAGCTGATTTTGCAGGAAGAGAACAGTGCGTTTCAGCTTCAAGGGTTGCGCGACCATAAAACCGATGTCGTCTTTGCTTATCAATACCATGACGTAGCTGAAGCGAGTGATTTAGAAGTATTGACGCTCACACAAGAACCGCTAGTGGTTGTTCTACCCGAACATCATCCGTTGACCCGCCAAGCCAAAATTTCGCTGTCTGATTTGGTAAACGAAGCATTTGTGCTGCCCCTTCACCAAGTCGTGTCTGATTTACCGGAGCAAATTCACCAGATCTGTCTCCAAGCAGGATTTGTGCCTAAAGTCGCTCAGGAAGCCATATTCATGGTGACTATTTTGGGTTTAGTGTCCGCCGAAATCGGTATTAGCATTCTTCCATCCAGCGTCCAGAACCTTCAACGTAAAGGAGTGGTCTATCGACCCATTCGAGAAAAAGTTCCAGCGACTCGATTAACTGCTGTTTGGCGACGGAATCATTCCTCTACTATTTTGCAGCAATTCCTCAACATCGCTCAAACCCTATTAACGACAATGCTTTGAGATTAGTAAACCGCGTTTGGCAGAGTCCATCCTGTAATAATCAATGGTTCTGATACAGTCCATAAGATAGCTCTACCAAAGTTGCTGCACGAAGTTCTCCACTACTAGAGAGCGATCGTGGTTCCTGTTTAACTGTGGAAGACTCCTGGTACAGGTTTCTTGTGTAATTTTAGATTTACTACACAAAAATATGGATGCGCCATTCCAAGTTTGGTACGTTACTGGCAGTTATTAAAATGAGTTAACATTCAAGCAGTTTCTAGATAGAGGTAGAATCTCAAAACATTCAGTCTTCTCCTGATCACACATCAAGCCTCATTCCTTTGACTCTGACGAAAATGCAGCGATAGTCCAGGAAATTCAAATCTTCTCTAATCGATTGAGCCAGACGGCTCTTCTGGTAAACTTAAGAGTTCTGAGATCACCTAATAAGACTTGCTGCAAGGAGACTCCTATCATGGCGCGGATGTATTACGACGCAGATGCCAACTTAGATTTACTGGCTGGAAAGACGATCGCCATTATCGGCTACGGCTCTCAAGGACACGCTCACGCCCTCAACCTCAAAGACAGCGGCATGAACGTGATCGTGGGGCTATATCCGGGCAGCAAATCTGCAATCAAAGCCAAAGATGCTGGGTTAGCGGTGCATAGTGTTGCCGACGCAGCAAAAGCGGCAGACTTCATCATGATTTTGCTGCCCGATGAAGTGCAAAAAACTGTCTTTACCAACGAGATCGAACCCAACCTGAACGAAGGTGACGTTCTCGCGTTTGCTCACGGCTTTAACATTCACTTTGCTCAAGTGGTGCCGCCTGCCCACGTCGATGTGGTGATGGTTGCCCCCAAAGGGCCTGGACATTTGGTGAGACGCACCTATGAGCAAGGTGAAGGCGTTCCGGCACTGTTTGCGGTCTACCAAGATGCGTCAGGTCAAGCCCGCGATCGCGCCATGGCCTACGCCAGAGGCATTGGCGGCACCCGCGCTGGGGTGCTTGAAACCACCTTCCGCGAAGAAACCGAAACCGACTTGTTTGGCGAACAGGTTGTGCTTTGCGGCGGCTTAAGTGAGTTGATCAAAGCCGGGTTTGAAACCTTGACCGAGGCGGGCTATCAGCCAGAGTTGGCTTATTTTGAGTGTCTGCACGAAGTCAAGCTGATCGTCGATTTAATTGTCGAAGGGGGCTTGGCAAAAATGCGCGATAGCATCTCTAACACGGCAGAATATGGCGACTTGACTCGCGGTCCTCGCATTGTCACCGATGCCACTCGCGCCGAGATGCGAAAAATTCTCCGCGAGATTCAAACCGGACAGTTTGCTCGTGAGTTTGTGTTAGAAAACCAGGCGGGCAAACCCGGCTTTACTGCCATGCGTCGCCGGGAAGCAGAGCATCCGATCGAAGAAGTCGGCAAAGATCTGCGAGCCATGTTTAGCTGGCTAAAGAAAGTCTAAAAAGCTTCTGAGTGATGAGTTGCGCTCATTTACACACTCATCACTCTACTTAGATTTTCCGTCCTGTTCGGCTTTTTGAATCGCGTCTTGAGTGCGATCGTAAGGGCTGGTTTTCGGTCGCCACTCAGGAAACATACTAATCATCATGCCATCGAGTGAGCGACGAGCTTGAAAGCTGTATTGCCCGATCGAGGGCGGCAAAAATTGATCGCCAAACCCAACATAGACCAAACCGAGAAGCAGTATAAATCCAAAGGGAATTTTCTTAAGCATAAAGCCTTGCTTGGGGAGAAATGAATTGTGTGTCTCAATGCTCGAAGGTATCCCTGAATTTTCTCGAACTAAACGCGCTCTTGAAAAACCATCACGCTTTAAGCGCTGAAGTGGTAGCGAAGCGATGCACCTCTTTCTATAATGCCTTGAAACAAAAAATGTGGTTTGTTTCAATAGCGACTGATCAACCGTAATTCATAACTCTGACTGGAACAAAAGAAGGTTCTTTTGTTGTCTACTGAGGGAGAGATCTGTTGCCTAGAATTTATTATTAAGGTGTTTTATGGTCAGGTTGGTTACGAAAGGTAGATGTGGAGTTGCTTTGCTGCTAATAGCAGGCGTATCATTACCACTGATTCAGACTGTTTCAGCTCAATCTCTTCAAACTCAAGCTGTTCATTCTGCAAAAAAACGCCCTGCAAAATCTGCGAAATCAGGTCTACTTCCGTTCTTTGATCAAGCTGATAATCCGGTTACGGTTCGCGTTCCTAGAAATCAAAAGGTTGACATCACTCCGGTTCCACCTGCGCTGAATGCGTTTGACCAAAAGGTGCTAAACACCTGTGGAACGTTTGGCAGTAAGGTTAGCACCATCAGTCTCAGAAGATTGCTGTCAGAGTCGCCCCAAGTGGTGCAGCAAATTAAACAAACCGTGGGTGGAGAATTGTTTTCAGGTCGGCGGAGTGACAATCAGTTTCGCGATGATTTGGTGACTATTTGGTCAAACCGCAGCGCCTTTGAGCATATTTTTTGTGGGCAGGTGCGAGGGGCAACTCAAATCGGCGGTCTGCACTTCGCTGGGCGATATCTGCAACTGCAAAATCAGGGCATCGCTGGACGGTTGCCCAACAATTCTCAAGCCGAAGAAGTGATTCCTGGGGAAATCTATACATTGGGCGTAGAGGTTCGGCAGGGCGATCGCCTGATCACCAGAGATTCTAAAAAGGGCTATTCCTACGTCAGCAATGCCCAAGAGATTTTGGTCGATGCGACTCGTGCCTTCAAATCCTTTAGAACCACCACTAATGCCAACCAAGCTTGTCTTTATACCGTGCGGGATGACTCGTCAGCGCCACCCTTTCAAGCTGTATTTGTGAAAACTAATCGAGCGATCGTTACTTTCTATCCTGACGCGACCCCGAAGCCCAATGAGAGATCTTGCGGACAGTGACCCGAATCAAGGATAGGACTTACGCAAACCTCGGAGGTTTTAACCAAGAATCAAACATCGTGACCGACAGAGTGGCTTAAACCTCCGAGGTTTTGGTCAAAATGCGTAAGTCCTGAAGGAGAATTTCACCCTAGCTCATATTCATAACGAGTATGATTTAATTAGAAAGCTAGATTGATTATTCAACTATGGCTCACCTTACCCAACGCCGCCCCGAAAACGTTGAGGGCGATTTCTACGTGGATCAAACCTGCATCGATTGCGATACTTGCCGATGGATGGCTCCTGATATTTTTGATCGACAAGCCGGAAGCTCGGCAGTTTTTCATCAGCCTCAGAGTGATCGTGAACGTTTGCACGCGATGCAGGCATTGTTAGCGTGTCCTACTGCGTCGATCGGCACCGTTGAGAAACCGACAGACATCAAAACCGCGCAGCAAAGCTTTCCTATTTTAGTCACCGAAAACGTCTATCACTGTGGCTATCACGCCGAAAACTCGTTCGGAGCCGCCAGTTATTTCATTCAACGCCCCGAAGGAAATATTTTGGTCGATTCTCCCCGATTTGCGCCTCCCCTGGTCAAACGCCTAGAAGCAATGGGCGGCATTCGCTATCTCTATTTGACGCATCGCGACGATGTTGCCGATCACCAGAAGTTTCACGATCATTTTGGCTGCGATCGTATTCTCCACGCCGATGAAGTTAATCGCGGCACTCAAAGCGTAGAAATTAAACTTACGGGATCAGATCCGATTCAACTAGAGCCAGAGTTGTTGATTATTCCGGTTCCGGGACACACTAAAGGACATACCGTTCTGCTCTATCAAAATAAATTCTTGTTTACTGGCGATCATCTCGCTTGGTCAGCGCGTCAAAATCACTTGGTCGGGTTTCGCGAAGCCTGCTGGTATTCGTGGTCAGAATTGCAGCGATCGATGCAAAAGCTCGCCAACTATTCCTTTGAATGGGTCTTGCCAGGGCACGGACGGCGCTATCACGCAGATGCTAAAACCATGCACCACGAGATGCAGAAATGCTTGACGTGGATGGGGTTGAATCTCGATAGCGGCGAGTGGGATTAAGGGGCAACAACTGGATTTATTGACTACATCAGTGACGATCCCAATCGATTTAAGCCATCTATCAACTGATCAAACCAACCTTTAAACGTCGGTAGATGACGCGCCACAAAAATTCCTGTCAATAAGCCGACAAGATGGCCATCCCAAGCCATTCCCTTACGAATTGGTAAAATTAGCCAGAGCGTGTGACCAAATCGTTGAGTAAAGACTATTAACATAAAGGTCATCATTAGCACCAGCACAGATGAGAGATTGCGATCGAAATATGCAAACGACAATAAAAATCCTATATAACCAAACAGCACACCACTTGCACCTACATACCTCGCAGGTCTACCAACCAGCCAGATGACAGAACCTGAGATCACAGCGATCGCGCCTGTAATCGCTCCAAAGTCACCAGGTTCTCTGAGAAACACCAACCCTCCGAAAATAAAATAAAACACAGTGTTTCCCTCTAAATGCTGCCAATCAGCGTGGAGAAAGGGGGAAATTAAAATTCCGGGTATGCCAATCAGTGTACGTGGAGCCAGACCAAATTGATTCAGAGCGTTGCCCAACAGTCCAAAATTAATGACTGCTACCCCCCAAGCGATGACGACTAAATAAATCAGAAATCTCAGTTGATAAAGCCAATCGTGAATCACGACGCGGCTGACATCGTTTCCCATGAAGAAAGCGAAAGATTAGGATTAGAGCAATTCCAATCACCATCCTACTCCTACGGAGAAGTTTGACTACCCTTTCGGCTCTAATTCTTCTATGATTTCCCCTAATTTATTTGACCCCCTAGATCGATATCTCCGAGAAGTCGTCGCCCCCAACGTTGAAGAAATGGACGATCGCGCCGAGGTTTTACGATCGGCACTGCAAGGTCTGGGACAGTTGAACTTACTCGCCTTGCGCGTTCCTCAAATCTGGGGCGGAGCTGGAATCGATGACTTCACATTTTCTGCTTTTCAAGAACGAATTGCCCGATCGTCTGGAGCGCTAGCATTTTTGCAAACGCAGCATCAAAGTGCGGCGGCAATGCTAACTCAAAGCGAAAATCAAACCCTTAAACAGTCCTATCTTCCTGACATGAGCAGTGGGCAAAAACTCGTTGGCATCGGGTTTTCCCACTTGCGCCGATCCAATCCGCCCATTAAAGCGACGCGAGTCGAGGGAGGCTATCGGCTACATGGACAGGTGCCTTGGATAACCGGGTTTGAATTTTTCCAGTCGTTTTTGCTAGCAGCAGTGTTACCAAACGGTCAAGCCGTTTACGGAATGGTGCCCTTTGTCGCGACTCGTCAAAACGCTGGAGAAATTTGGTTTAGTGAGCCGATGTCTTTAGCAGCGATGACAGCGACCAATACGGTTAAGGCTGAAGTCGTTGACTGGTTTATGCCCGATGCTGATGTAGCGTTTATCCGATCGGCGCAAGCCATTCACGAAAGCGATCAACTCAATGTTCTCAACCACAGTTTCTTTGCGATCGGATGCGCTCAAGCAGGGTTAGACATTCTCAAAACAACCGCTCAAACAAAACCTCACTTGACGATCGCGCCCGCTTTAGAATCTCTGACTCAAGAGTTGAGTGACTGTCGCAGCAAAATTTACGCGGCTCAACAGCAAGGAGAATCTTTTGAGGAAAAATTGCGTTTGAGGGTTTGGGCGATTAATATTGCCAACCGATGCGCCCAAGCTGCTGTGACGGTTTCCAGTGGTGCCGCCAATTCTAAATATCACCCTGCTCAACGAATTTACCGCGAGGCACTAGTTTTCACCGTTTCGGGACAAACCACTGCGGTCATGATGGCAACCCTTGATCGATTAACCAGAAAAGGAAACTGCTCACTGTTCTAATGGATTTTCGTTTTGCGCGACTGAAGCGATCGGTTTCTCAATTCTCTTCAACCGAGTTTCCGATCGTTTGGCACTTCCAATCCAGTAGAGAGTAGTCTTCTTGGATGAGTTACTAAATGCTTCAAAATGTCGGCTAGCCATTTCGTTTGCTGCTAGTGCTTGCTGTAATTCTACGGGAATGGTCAAAGCTTCGATCGCATCCAACGATTCCCAGGAGCCATTTTGTTTCGCCGCTTCTATTTTTTTCAGCCCCGCGTCAGTCATCAAACCTTGGTCAATCAGTTCTTTGATATACTGTTTGTTCAATTTTGACCACACGCTCTTAGGTTTTCGAGGCGTGAATATCTGCTGATAGCGTTCCTCATCCAATGATTTAACTTTGCTGTCAATCCAACCAAAGCATAAAGCTTCTTTGACCGCTTCACTATATCGAACGCTAGGCTTACCGCTTTTCACTTTGTAATAAATCAGGTAAATGCCGAGAGCAATGCCATGATTTTCTTCTAGCCAGCCTCGCCATGTGTTGCGATCAACCGCATAAATGGTTTCCAACTGATGCTTAGATTTCTGCATGACGCGATCGAAGCTGAGATTTTCAACAAAAAAAGGCAGAAGGAGTTTTAACCTTCTGCCTTTTGCCTTCTATTTAGCGAGCGTCCGACGCTTCGAGATCATGCGGTAAGCCTCGATAATATCGCCAATTTGCCAAGCGCTGAAGTTATCTAAGCCGATCCCGCACTCATAGCCTGCATTAACTTCCCGTGCGTCTTCTTTCATTCGCTTCAGAGAGTCGAGGCTGCCCTCGTGAAGCAGGTTGTTGCCCCGACGAATGCGAATCTTACAGTTACGGACGATCTTGCCAGATAGCACATAGCAACCCGCAACCGCACCGCGCCCGACTGGGAAGACGGCCCGAACCTCGACCTGACCGAGGGGTTCCTCGATCATTTCAGGATCTAGCAGACCCTCCATCGCACCCTGCACATCATCCAGCAGCTTGTAGATGATGTTGTAGTCGCGCACATCTACCCCGGCTCGATCGGCAGATTGTCGCGCCCCCGGAGCCAACGTCGTGTTGAAGCCAATCACCACAGCGTCACTCGCCGCGGCAAGGTCAACGTCTGTTTCAGAGATTTCACCTGGAGCCGCAAACAGCACTCGCACCTGCACCTCGTTTTGAGGCAGTTGACGCAAGGAACCAAGAATGGCTTCGAGGGAACCCTGAACGTCTGCTTTCAGAACCAGATTTAACTCTTTGAGATCGCCCTCTTGCGCTTTAGCAGAGAGCGTATTCAGGCTAACCCGACGAGAAGACACGGCAGCCAGCAGGCGAGATTGCCGCTGATCGTCGGCTCTTGCATCCGAAACGGCACGAGCTTCACGCTCATCCTGGAAGACCTCAAACTCGTCTCCAGCCGAGGGAACATCACTCAAGCCTAAAACTTCGACCGCAAACGAAGGCGATGCAACTTGAACGCGCTTACCGCGATCGTCCACCATTGCTCGAACTTTGCCCAGTGATGATCCCGCGACTAAAATGTCGCCAACGTGCAGCGTTCCGTTCTGAATCAGCAGGGTCGCAACCGGACCCTTAGCCTTGTCGAGGTGGGCCTCAATCACCGTTCCTCTAGCAGAGCGATCGGGGTTTGCAGACAGATCTTCAACTTCTGCTACTAAGAGAATCATCTCTAGCAGCGTATCCAGGTTGTCTCCACTGATAGCGCTGACGGGCACCATAATCGTGTCGCCGCCCCACTCTTCAGGAACCAAAGCATACTCGGTGAGTTCTTGCTTGACGCGATCGGGCTGCGCGCCTTCTTTGTCTATTTTGTTAATCGCCACAACGATCGGCACCCCGGCTGCCTTTGCGTGGCTAATAGCCTCAATGGTCTGCGGCTGTACGCCATCATCGGCTGCCACTACCAGAATAGCGATGTCAGTCACCCGTGCGCCCCGCGCCCGCATCGCGGTGAAGGCTTCGTGACCCGGCGTGTCTAAGAAGACCACCTGCTGTTCTTGCCCGTTGTGTTCTACGTCAACGTGGTAAGCGCCGATATGTTGAGTGATGCCACCCGCTTCTCCCTGAGCGACTTTTGTCTTGCGAATCGAGTCGAGTAGAGTGGTCTTACCGTGGTCAACGTGACCCATAATCGTGACCACCGGAGGACGACGAATCAGGTATTCCAGATCCTCAGCGCCGACCATCTCAGTCACTTTACGGGCGGCTTCCTGTTTCTCACCCGCTTCGACTTCAACGTTATATTCCTCGGCAACCATGGTTGCCGTGCCGATGTCTAGAGTTTGGGTGATGGTCGCCGCGATGCCTTTCATGAACAGCTTGGTGATCAAATCAGTCGCAGGAACGGCTAATCTCTGAGCCAGATCTTGCACGGTCAAGCCACCAGTCAGCGTGATCGTTTCTGGGCGCTCAACCTTAACTTCTTGATCCCGACGATCGCGACGATCGCGAGTGCCACCAGACTTTTTGCGCTGTGGAGCGGCAGGCGTTGGAGCCGCAGCCACTCTGATTTGACCCGGCAAACCTTTAGGCTTGGCAGGACGCGCTAAGGAAATGCTCATTTGAGCAGCATCCACAATTCCGCCACCTGACAAGTTGTCGAGATCGTCGTCGTCATCTTCGTCGATCTTGGGCTGAACCCGCCGCTTGCCTTTTGCTGCCAGCTTCGCCTTGTCGGAAGGAAACTCTTGGACTTCCTCTTCCTCGTCATCCCATCCTTTGGCTCGCTTGGGTTTTGGCGGGGTCGGTTTGTTGAGTTGCAGATCGAGCGGACCGGGAGCAACGGGGGCATCAACCGAAGGTCTGGTTGGGCGATTAACCCGCAGAACTAGACCTGCGGCTGACGCGCCATCGCCCTGAACTGCAAATTCTTGAGGGGATTGAACGGGTTTAGGACGGCGCAATTCGACGATCGTCTGGGGGCGAGGAGTGGAGCGATCTTCACCAGGTCTGCCACTCGGGACCGGACGACGAACTCCTTCACCCGGAGCGACTCCTTGAGGTCTACTGCCTTCTCGTTGAGGCGATGTCCCAGGTTCGCGGCGAGGCGCTTCTGTTGCCTCGGCTGGTTGGGTAGCTTTGTCCCGTTTCAGGAGGGGCTTAGTAGCGGTTGAAGGGCGAGCAGAGGTAGCCGCAGGTCTTGACGGAGGCTGAGACAAGGGCTTTTCTTCTACAAGCTCTATGGCGATCGAGACGCTAGGCTTTTGAGTTGCCGCTGGCGGTTTGGACTGAGGCGCTTCTATAGCTTCTGTAGGAGCAGTCGAAACGTCTGGTACAACCGGGTCAGTAAAAGACTCAGCGGATGCGATCGGCGCATCAGGAGTTTTTGTCTCTAATTCCGGTTCTAACTCTGGATGGTTTAATTCAGCAGGTTTCGTGGGAGCTTGCTGAGTTGGGGTCGTGGGCGACTGGGGTGTAGGAGGGGCTTTAAGTTCGGGCTGTTGCTCAGACGCAGAGCGCGTAATCGGTCTGCGAATTTCTAAAATTTGCTGTTTCTTCTGAATATTCAAGGGCGTTTTTTTTCTAATCTCAGCAGGTTGTGAATTAGCCGATGGGCGGGTTGGATTCGATTTTGTAGAAGGTGGGTGACTAGCCGTATATTTTGCCGCCGCAGCCCGAATCCTTTCGGCTTCGTCTTCTGTGATGGTGCTGCTGTGGCTCTTGACTGAAATATTGAGTTGTTCGCAGATCGCTAAGAGATCTCTATTGTCTAAGTTCAATTCTCGTGATAGCTCGTAAATTCTGACTTTGGCGTTGTTCATCCACTCTTCCTCATTCGATCCAGGTTGTCACATAGTTGCCTTCTGTTTTGACTAAAACTACATTCGATCTGGGTTGACTTTACTGTGTTCTGGCGGCTTCTCAAGGATCTGACGGGGTCAAAACTCTGAAATCTTGAGAACACTTTTCGTTAGCAGTTTATGAAGACTGCCTAATCCACACTGTAAACAGCTTTTACGTTTTTTTCGCAAAAGCTTATTGAAGTTTTCAGTAGGCTGATCTGTCTGAAAAGCTATCTCAGAGATCACCTATTTTATTATCTATTGTTGCACTGACTCACACCTGTCTGCACTACAGTCCGATCGAACTCCACAAATAAAATGCCTAAACTCTGGATCTAGACATCGCAATTTTAAGGTGGAATTTCGGAAGCGGAGCAGAGCGTTTAAGGGCAAGCTTTAATACCTCAACGTGAGTCAACTAGGGCTTTAAAGATTTACTTGGCTTGAGATTTAATCTCTCAAACAAGCGAGTTTGGGATAGTCAAGACAACTTCAATTTTAGCGAACCCGACTCCTGATGACTGCATGGAGTCTGATGTATTGCTTAATTTCCTGCTTTTCCTTGCCTTCCATTGATTCACTTGAACGCAAGTGCTGGAGTTGGCTATCAATCCCTATGACGTTGCTTCTATGATATCGCAATTTTGGGCAGTGGGTGGGTCATCTGGCATATCTAAGTCCTAGCTCTGAGTCTTAGATAGGCTCATCGTCTTATCTAGAAGGCGCTGTGACAGGGTTTCGTAAACTTGGTTAGGAACTGGCGCTTTGAGGACGCGGCTCAACCGATCCTTTTTCTGAGCCGCTTTTAGACATTCTGCTTGTGGACAGAGATAGGCAGAACGCCCCATGCCTTGGTCGAGGACGATCGTGTTGGACGAATGACTTCTAACCACTCGCCAAAACTCTTGTTTAGGGGCAGTTCGACGACAACTGATGCAGCGACGATAATTAGGTTCCATAAGCAAAATGTAGCGGGGCGTATTATCGAAAGTACGCTCCCGCTTAATAATCAGGTTTCGTCCTCAAGCTGCTCATCTTCTTCTGGCTGAGGCTCGGCTGCGCTTACAGGCTGCTCAGTCTCTTCCTCATATTCTTCTTCGTCGTATTCCTCTTCATAATATTCTGCTTCAGCTTGCTCTTGGGCAAGGCGGCGAGACTCTTCTAAAGCGGCAATCTTCTCGTTTTCGGCTTCGTAATCGTATTTCTTGATGTCTTTGATGTCGATTTTCCAGCCCGTCAATCGAGCGGCAAGCCGCACGTTTTGCCCTTCTTTGCCGATCGCTAAACTCAGCTGATCTTCAGCCACCAGAATGTGCGCCTGACGATTATCAGGATCGACTAAGCGCACTTCATCTACACGGGCAGGGCTAAGAGCGTTGGCAATATAAGTTGAGGGATCAGGCGACCAGCGAATCACGTCGATTTTTTCGCCGCGTAGCTCGTTCACGACTGCCTGAATTCGAGAACCGCGTGCCCCAATGCAAGCACCGACGGGATCAACATCCCGTTCTAAAGTATCAACGGCGATTTTAGTGCGCGGTCCCACATAGCGAGAAGGTGGATTTGCCTCGCGCGCTACTGCCACGATGCGGACGATATCATCTTGAATTTCAGGAACTTCGTTCTCAAATAGATAGACGACTAGACCTGCATCGGCTCTAGAAACTAGAAGCTGTGGGCCTCGATGAGAGCCTTCGCTAACTTTCTTCAAATAGACTCTAAAGGTGGCATTTGCGCGATAGTTATCGTTGGGCAACTGGTCGCGCTTGAGCAATTCTGCTTCGACCTCTGGCTGACCAAACCCGCTCGTCACTGCCATAATCACAGACTGCCGCTCAAATCGCAGCACTCTGGCTTGCACAATGGTTCCTTCTAACTCCTGGAATTCTTCTTGAACGAGTTTGCGCTGTTGATCACGCAGTTTTTGCGCTAAAACCTGCTTGGTTTGGATCGCTGCCATCCGTCCAAAGTCGCCTTGTTCGGGGGTGACATCCAGCACGACTGTATCGCCAGTTTGAGCCTCAGCCGCGACTTCTTGCACTTCTTTGAGGGCAATCTGGTGATCAGGGTTGTTGACATCTTCGACGATCGTCTTTGTTGCCAACACGCGAAAGCCTTCTTCGTCGATGTCTAGCTCAACTTCAAAGTTATCGAAATATTCCTCTTCAAAGTTAGGGCTGTCCATGCGTTGGGTGCGTCGAAACCGCTCGTATCCCTTCAGCAGGGCTTCGCGTAGAGCAGCTTGAACCGAGAGCTTAGGCAGGTTGCGATCGCGGCTGATGCTGTCGATCATGTCTTTGAGTCCGGGTAAGGCGACCATTGACATAAGAAAATCTCCGTGAATATTAGATTGTTAGAAAGGGGGCAGGGTTATGAGTTGAGTCTGCTTTATGGAGTGACTAGTAGAAATTTATTCTTCACCTTCGACTAGCTGAACCTGAGCGACTAAATCGCGAGGAATGGTGATCGGTCGCCCCTTTTGATTGAGATAGACGGCTTTTTCATCTCGACGAACCAGATCGCCTGTCCATTCGGTGTGACCTTTATAAGGCTCAGAGGTGCTGACGATCGCCGGAAACCCTCGAAACGAGATGAACTCGCGATCGGTCGTGAGTAGCCGTGAAACACCGGGACTTGACACCTCCAAAACATAATTTTCTGGAAAGAAGTCAGTGCTGTCGAGAACTGGCTCTAAAGCCCGACTCATGCGTTCACAATCTTCTAGCCCCGTGTCGTCTTGCAGGTTTCGCACATCTACCCGCAGCACTGGGGGGTTTTGGTGAGTATGAAACACGGCTGCAATCACTTCCAAGCCAATAGAGTCTGCTACGGGAGCAGCCAGATCGAGTATTTGGGGAATCAGAGGATGCACCATTTGACCACTACTCCAAATAAAAAAGTGGGTCATATGCCCACTTCTCATGAAACGATTGATTCCATGAAACTCGGTGACGAACAGCGAACTGTCCTTCCTGGTTTCTAGTTTAGCGGATTAATTTCAGAGTGACGGCTTTTTGGGTAGGGGCAGATGGGGGACGGTGGATTGCTGCGGTCTAAAACGTAAATGTCGTCCGAATCACAGGTACTGTAATGGTTCGGTTGCCACTAAATCCTTCGGGATTGAAGATCACAAATACCCCAGGGGTGACACTGATGTTGTCGTTGACCTTGTATTTGAAATACGCTTCCAGGTGGTAGGGTTTGGTGTCTTCAGGCTTTGGTGAGGCTGCGCCTGAAACGCGATCGCGAGCAGGTGGCTGACCAAACAAAAGTCCGAAGGTGCTGCCGGGGGTCAAAACGTCTTTGATGTGAATTCCGCCCATATAGCTAAGAATATTGGTCGAAGCGTCTGGCCCTGTGACTGCATTGACAAAGCTGTAAAAGCCAAACCCAGCCAAGGTAATTTTAGGCGTAATTCTCCAAGCGGCAGTCGCGCCTACCGAATCGAGGCTCACCGGAGTCGTTGCCCCAACATTCGGAATCGCTCCCACTGCCACCGCCGATTCTCCTAAACCGAGAATGTTGATTTGGTGATAGCTGTGGGCGTAGTTTAGTGCGAAGTCGATCGCCGGACTGGGCTTGATCGTCAGTTGTGCCGCCGCTACATAGCTGCCGCCAAACAAACCTGCACCCAGCGGAGTCCCGCCTGCCAAACCTCCATTGGCTGGAAGACTTGCATTCACGCTGCCATACAGCGCTCGGAAATCTAGCGCATCGGAAATATTCCAAATGAATCCTGCCGCAGAAGCCAACCCGATCCCAGAGGTGCCGCCAGAAATTCGCAGGATGGGATTCATGTTGCCAAATCGTGAGATCGACTCTTGCCCATCTCCATAAAACGGGACAACGGTCGGAAAAGCATCATCAACTTCGGCAGCCGTGCCAGCAAACAAAGTCAGCTTATCGATGCCAGATGGGAAAATGTAAAGCAGCTTGTAAAGCCCGATCGAATTGTTATTTCCGGGCGCTCCACTTAGATTTGAAGGATTGGTTGCCCCAAACTGAGGCTCAAAGGCTAGACGTGCATTGCTAGCAGTCCCAAAGATGCTGTCTGCATAGCCTAGCGTTCCTGAGATGCTGTCTCGTCGAGGTGAGCCAATTCCTGATCCCAGCCCGCCGCCGAAGTTATAGGCTTGTAACCCGGTAATCAACAAATCTTTGCCAGAAAAACTGGTCAAGAGTTTCAACCGCACTCGGTTGTTAAAAGCGACGTTGGCATCGCTTCCAGGCGCTCCGCCTGTGGTTGTTCCCGACGCAAGCGATCGGCGGTTGCCAAGACCGGGATAAGCGCCATAAGCGGATGAAAGACTAAAGATCACTTCACCACTGAGCTTGGTCGTTGTCGAGAATTGTTGTTTTTCTAGCGTCGCTGTTCGGGTTTCCAGGGCATCGACGCGACCGCGTAAGGTGGCGAGTTCTGCGGCAAATTCTTCTTGGAGTCTTTGCAGGGTTGCCAAATCTTCTTTCTTGACGAGATCTGCGGTTGCAGCAGCGATTAACTCGTTGACGCGATCGAGACACGCATTCAACCCCGCCGCAAACTCAAAACGAGTCATTGCCCGGTTGCCGCGAAAGGTTTTGTCGGGATAGCCCACAATGCAGCCATAGCGCTCAACGAGTGATTGCAGCGCTTGAAACGCCCAATCCGTAGGTCTAACATCTGATAACTGCGAAACTGAAGTCACCTGAGCCATCGCAGAGGAATCAGCCGACTGAGAAATTTCAAGAGATGATAGATTTTCAATGGGATTGGACAGCGTTTGCATCGGCTCAGAGGCAATAACTGGCAGCCCGAACACTAACGAAATCGATCCCGCTACCAAGCAAACCAGACTAGTTTTTTGAGTCAATAACACTTGATTTTTATCCATGACGAATCCTCACACGAAAGGTGTTGAAAGTTAAAAGCATTCAATAAGGAAGCTTAATCGCTTGAAATAATCGACTGTAGAAGAAATCACTCAAGGCTTCGTCAAATCACCTTTTTCTGTCAAAGCTTTTAACTTTTCTCTGAAAAGGTAGTTCCGTCAACGGATGTACCAGAACCTTGATCATGGCGATCGCGAATCTACAGGAATCATTGAATTGAGCAGCAGAACGATTAAGACCTTAATTTCTGTTTGATCAAACTATATTTGCCAGGATGCTCTAATTGGAATAGGTGCAAGCTCTAAAATTGTGATGGTTTGAATAGAGCAAAGCTAATGATCTAGACCGGGACTTGCACTATCGATCAAACTAGCTCTATCATTGAAAGCTGTGTCGAATTAGAGCAATCCCATGCCCAAGCTGAAGACCCGTAAATCTGCTGCTAAACGTTTCAAAGCGAGTGGAAGTGGCAAACTTATGCGCCGAAACACCCACAGAGCGCACTTGTTAGAGCACAAAAGCCCCTCTCGTCGCCGTCGCCTTGCTGGATTATCCCTGGTAGACGATCGAGATGCCGCCAACGTTTGGGCGATGCTGCCCTACTTGTAAGGACAGATTAGGTCAGGCAGAGGAGGTTGGGACGATCGAGATTCTGTCATCTCACCGTATTTAAGTAAGGACATCAAACAATGACACGGGTAAAGCGCGGTAATGTCGCTCGTAAGCGCCGCAAAAAGATTCTTAAGCTTGCGAAAGGGTTTCGGGGGTCACACTCCACTATTTTTCGCACCGCCAATCAGCAAGTGATGAAAGCATTGCGGAATGCTTATCGCGATCGCCGCAAGCGGAAGCGCGATTTCCGTCGTCTGTGGATTACTCGCATTAACGCCGCCGCTCGGATGCACGGGTTGAGCTACAGCAAGCTGATCGGCAATCTCAAGAAGGTAGACATTGAGATCAACCGCAAGATGCTGGCTCAGTTAGCAGTTCTTGACCCGGATGGTTTTACAAAAGTGGTGGAACTTGCGGCTCAAGCGAAGTAAACCTGTGGAACTGCTAGCAGTCCCCACGAATAGAAACCTGCAACGGGTTGTTGCTAGAGTCGTTGGATTCTACCTCTTAGGGGCGCAATTTATAGTGCCCCTTTGTTCGTGGGCAGCAGATTTAGAAACGATCGTTCAGCGCGGTCAATTGATTGTTGCAGTCAAAGATAATCTGCGTCCTTTGGGCTTCCGTGATGCGAACGGCACCTTACAAGGATTGGAAATTGATATTGCTCAACGATTGGCACAAGAGCTACTGGGAAAACCTGGTTCGGTAGTCTTTAAGTCGGTTAGCAATCGCGATCGTCTGGCTGTGGTTCTCGATGGTCAGGTTGATCTGACGATCGCTAGGGTCACCGCGACTCCTTCACGATCACGGGTGGTCAGTTTCAGCACTCCCTATTATTTAGATGGAACTGCCCTTGTCACCAACATTCCGGCGATTCAAGGCATTGCTGATTTGACGAATCAGACGATCGCCGTTCTCAACGACTCCAGCACGATCGCGATTTTGCGCTATCGCCTCCCTCAAACTAAGCTGATCGGGGTGAACTCTTACACCGAGGGAAAAACTCTGCTACAGTCTGGAAAAGTCGCTGCATTTGCCGCTGACACTAGCATCTTGAGTAGCTGGGTACAAGAATTTCCGACCGATCGCTTGCTGCCATTGCGCCTCTCAGCCGAGCCGCTTTGCCTCGTGTTACCCAAAG
>JAYVFW010000074.1:0-2166 GCA_043772715.1 Phormidesmis sp.
CGAGCATGAGCCGCGCCGTAAATCTTCCTTGAATAGAAACTCCATTGGGATGAATGGTCACTTCTTCAAACGGTATTTTTTCAAAGAGCATTCCACCTGCCGCGAGGAACGTTTGCTTCAGTGTTTCTAGTAGAAAAACGGGATTAACCCCAACATTCAAAACATCTTTTGCAAACACATCAGAGCCACCCAAAAAGCTGACTCGAACGGGGTTAAATTCACTAGAGATAGCCTTTTCTAACTCGGTTTCTGTTAGCAACCCTAACTCGACAAACACTTGCAATTCATTACGCGAAATATTCCATTCTTGTTCTCGCCCTTGCAGAATTCCGCGCTCTAGTAAGGCAACTCGCCAACCTTTTTGAGCCAGCGCTGCCCCGATCAAAATTCCTAATGTGCCGCCACAAATCACGACATCCCAATCAACTTTTTCTAATAAGTCATCGCACTTGTGAACGACTCTAGAAACGGGTAACGTGTCGTCTCGCAATGCTTTCCATAAGTCGTCCGATCGCCGCAGCCCACCTAATACATCACCTGGAAGCTGCGAGAGAATTTGTTCAGTTAGAGTCATATCAATTGCAGCAATTCTCTTATTTAAGGTATCGCGATTCAGCCTCAGATTCATCAAGGTACAGTCCGCTTAATCGGAGTTAACTCCTAAAGCGATCGCGGCATTCTGTCCCCCAAATCCAAAACTAAAGCAAAGGGCGTTTTCAGCCGCCGTAGACCGCGCAGTCCTGACAAAATCTAAATCAAATTCAGGAGATTTTAGTCCCACACAAGGCGGCAAAGTCTTGTGTTTCAACGCCAGTAGACAAAAAGCAGCCCCCAACGCACCGGATGCCCCGATCGTGTGCCCGGTTGCGCCCTTCGTCGAACTCACAGGCACCCCCGATGGAAACAACTGCTGAATTAAGTGCGCTTCGTTGCGATCGTTGAGTCGCGTCGAGGTGCCATGAGCGTGAATATAGTCGATGTCTTGAGGCGAAAGATGGCTGCGTTGGAGGCATTGTCGAGCAGCAGCGATCGCGGCTTTGCTCTCTGGCTCAGGCGCACTGACATGATGACCATCTGCGGTCAACCCAACTCCTAGAATTTGACCGTAGATTTTAGCACCGCGATCGTTTGCGATCTCGGCGGATTCGAGTACCAAGATGGCTCCCCCTTCACCAAGCACTAATCCCTCACGATCCATATCAAATGGATAACAGCCCGTCTTTGCCAAAGCGCCCATCCGATCAAATCCAATCAGGGTTAATGGCGTAATTGCCGCTTCGACCGCTCCCGCAATGACGCACTGACACTGCCCTGATCGGATCAGTTCATAGCCTTGAGCGATCGCCCAGATTCCGGTTGCACAAGCCGCCATTGGCGAGAGAACTGGAGCGCAGGTTTGTAGGAGAGCAGCAGCGGCGATCGCTGCCGCATTGGGCAACGTCTTCAACCAGCTTTTTAAGAGAGTTGACTCGTCTTCTAAATACAATTGTCGAGACAACTTTTCCCACTCAGCCTGATTTCCTCGACTTGACCCAACCACTACCCCACAATCTGACAGAGGCAACTTCAGCCCCGCATCTTGAAGCGCTTCTAGCACGATTTTTTGAGTCAGTGGCACCAGTTTTGCAGGTTGGTGGCTGATCAATGCCAGAGGTTTTGGCTCTAGATCCAAAAAGGGTTGGCAGGGACGAATGCCCGACCGCCCCTCCACCAGCCCATTCCAGCTAGCTTCTAAATTACCCAAGGCTGAAGCCAGCCCAATTCCAGTCACGACGACATCCATAGCCAGAGTTTTGAGATTTCAACTGAAAACTCAAAACTAATGCTGATTATCCTCTCTTGAGGTTTTCGATGCCTTGAGTGACTTTGGCAGACTCAATGCGATCGCCCTGCTGAATTTTATCAACTACTTCCATACCCTGAGTCACAGTGCCAAACACCGCATAATCACCATCTAGAAATGGCTGGTCAGCCAATACAAAATAGAACTGTGAGGAAGCAGAATCAGGAAACGCCGATCGCGCCATCGCTACCGCGCCGCGAGTGTGCTTAAGCTTGGGGTTTTTAGACTCTAAAGTTTTGCTATAAACAATGGGATCGCTTACCTTATCAGGCTTAATTTCTAAAGGAATGTTGCGAGTCTGACTCGTAGCTGGGTCGATAAAA
>JAYVFW010000075.1:0-2163 GCA_043772715.1 Phormidesmis sp.
GAACCAGAATCTTAAAGTCCCCCAAAATTGGGGGATTTAGGGGGCGAAAGGATTCAGCCTCGATAGACAGATTCATACTTGCATTCAGCAACGCCAAAATATCTTCATCAGGAACTTAGGATATGCGACTACAGGACGGCTTTAAGATGATTAAAGACACTGCAACTGAGTGGAGCGAAGACAAAGTGCCACTTTTAGCCGCTGCACTCGCATACTACACGGTGTTTTCTCTTGCCCCTCTGTTGTTGATTGCGATCGCCATTGCCGGGTTCTTTTTTGGAGAAGAAGCAGCCCGAGGGGAAATTATCGGACAGATTCAAAGCTTAGTGGGCAAAGAGGGCGCAGAAGCCATTCAGGCGATGATTCAGAATGCGAACCGACCCGGATCAGGCAGTACGATCGCTACCATTACCGGAGTCGTGATTCTCCTAGTGGGTGCTTCTGGTGTGTTTGGTCAACTACAAGTTGCCCTCAACACTATTTGGGAGGTTAAACCAAAGCCTGGAAACGGCATTAAAAGCTTTCTGCAATCTCGATTTTTATCGTTTGCAATGGTGCTGGTGATCGGATTTTTATTGTTAGTCTCTTTAGTATTATCGGCAGTTTTGGCAGCACTTTCAAGTTACTTTGGGCATTTAGTTCCGGGTTTTGTGATTGTGGGTCAGCTCGTTAACTTCATTATTTCATTTGGCGTTGTCACAGTTTTGATTGCAGCGATTTACAAGTTTCTGCCAGACGTTGATATTCCCTGGAAAAATCTTTGGGTTGGGGCTGGTGCAACGGCATTACTATTCAACCTGGGTAAATTTTTGCTGGGGCTTTATCTCGGCAACGGCAGCGTTGGTTCTGCTTATGGAGCGGCTGGCTCGTTAGTTGTGTTGCTGATTTGGGTGTTTTATTCAGCTCAAATTTTGTTGTTTGGCGCAGAGTTCACGCAGGTTTATTCTAAATATCGAGGGTTGCCCATTGAGCCGTCCAAGCACGCCGTCCGCGTTCCAAAACAATCAGACAACCCGCCTGATAAGCCCGCTCGCATTCAGCAATCTACGATTAAATCTCGTCAAACTTCCTATACGCAATTTGCCCTTGGGTTACTTGGCTCTGTGATGACGATCGCAGGAATGTTGCGTAGAAAACCCCAACGAAATCGGAGACGGGCTAGGTAGCTTGTTAAGGGTGAAAAAACAGGGTTTTTGCGATCGATCTCCCCAATTTGCAAATCAGCCCATAAGATGGGTGTGCTGTTTGTTGATACTAAACCTATCTACAGTTCACCTTCACCCTTTAATCTATGTCAGATCTCTATGCCATGTTTACTCGCCTTAGACAAGCACTTGATCAAGTCGTGGTGGGGCAAGCCGCGATCGTTCAACAGCTCACGATCGCGCTGTTGACAGGGGGACACGTAATTTTAGAAGGTGTGCCGGGAACTGGCAAAACGCTGCTAGTGAAGGTGATGGCGCGATTGATCGAGGCAGACTTTCGACGGGTTCAACTCACGCCCGATATTCTGCCATCTGACATTTTGGGGACAAATATTTTTGACCTCAACACGCGCAACTTCACCCTCAAAAAGGGACCGATTTTTACTCAAATCTTGCTAGCAGATGAGATTAATCGCACGCCTCCCAAGACGCAATCGGCGCTGCTAGAAGCGATGGAGGAACAGCAAGTCACATTAGACGGTGAAAGTTTGCCGCTTTCAGAATTGTTCTGGGTGATTGCAACGCAGAATTCTCTAGAGTTTGAAGGCACTTATCCCTTGCCAGAAGCACAGCTCGATCGCTTCTTGTTCAAACTGATTGTTCCCTACCCCGATGCTGTTGCCGAAAAGCGGATGTTGCTTAACAGCGAGGCAGGCTTTCAGGCAAAGCGATTAGATTTAGCAAAGCTCAAACCCGTGGCAACCGTGCAGCAAATCCTGCAAGCTAGACAAGAAGTGAGCGCGATCGCGGTTCAAGACGCAGTGCTGGATTATCTGTTAGGTGTGGTGCAGAAAACTCGGCAGCATCCTGATCTCGTGTTGGGAGCATCACCGCGATCGGCGGTCGTTTGGCTGCAAGCCAGTAAAGCTCAAGCCTGGTTGTCAGGACGCAAGTTTGTCACGCCTGACGATATCAAAGCCATTGCTCCGCCGCTATTACGTCATCGGTTAATTCTTCG
>JAYVFW010000076.1:0-5974 GCA_043772715.1 Phormidesmis sp.
GGAATGCAGAGTGCGGTTGCTATTTTTCATCTCGTTGGGTTACTGGAAGGCATTATATTGGGAGCGGCTCAATGGCTCGTTTTGCACCGTTATGTTAAACACATCAAGGCATGGGTTGTAGTAACGGCGATCGCAATGATGATCGCTTGGCTGATTGGCTTACAAATCAGTGCTCTGATGGTCTTTTCCACCACGTTTGATATAACGTTGACGGCAGCAATGAAATCACAAACCTTGCTAAAAGGAGTGTTTTTGCTGGGTGCCTGGGTGGGTGGAGTGCTGGGTTTTGCCCAATGGCTTGTGCTTAAATCTCACATCCACCGAGCCGGTTGGTGGATCATTGCAAATGCACTAGCTTGGGCGTTAGGTTTAGTTGTTGCATTCATGATAGTAGGCATGATGCGTTTTAATCACTTCAGCCTTGAGACTGCCTTGGCTGGAACTGCAACCGGGCTGGCAATAGGGTGCCGTAGTTGGCGCAATTACGGGCGTTGCCCTGATTTGGCTACTAAAACCACGATTGCTACGACGTGATTGAGATCTTTTCCAAGATTCCAACGCTCTAAATGATCTTTGCAGTGGATAAACAGGTGGCAGCAATGAGTCAACGAATTGTGATCGATCCAGTCACACGGATTGAAGGACATGCCAAAATCACAATTTATTTGGATGATACGGGACAGGTCACGGATGCCCGCTTTCATGTCACGGAATTTCGGGGCTTCGAGAAGTTCTGTGAAGGTCGCCCCCTCTGGGAAATGCCAGGAATTACGGCGCGGATTTGTGGCATTTGTCCTGTCAGTCATTTGCTGGCATCAGCAAAAGCAGGCGATCGCATTCTTGCAGTCACCATTCCCCCAGCAGCGGTCAAGCTACGACGCTTAATGAATCTGGCGCAGATCATCCAATCCCATGCCCTCAGCTTCTTTCACCTCAGCGCGCCCGATCTGTTGCTGGGTATGGACAGCGACCCCCAGACGCGCAATGTGTTTGGGTTAATGGCGGCTAACCCCGATTTGGCACGAGGCGGCATTCGTTTACGCCAGTTTGGACAAGAGATTATTGAACAATTAGGGGGACGCAAAATTCATCCTTCCTGGGCGGTTCCCGGTGGTGTGCGAGAAGCGTTATCTGAAGCAGGACGCACGCATATTCGCGATCGCATTCCAGAAGTTCGCGCCACTATTTTGAATGCTCTAGAACAATTTAAGCAAGTGCTTCAGACCCACGAACGCGAAGCCCAAACCTTTGGCAATTTTCCCTCCCTGTTTATGGGATTGGTCACACCCGATGGCTTGTGGGAGCATTACGACGGCTACCTACGCTTTGTCGATAGTGCCGGAAATATTGTGGCAGATCGCCTCGACCCTGCCCGCTACCAGGAGTTTATTGGCGAAGCCGTTGAACCTGATTCCTATTTGAAATCCCCCTACTACCGTCCGTTGGGCTACCCTGACCAGAGCGATCACTGTCGGCTAGACAGCGGTATCTATCGCGTGGGTCCCCTAGCACGGCTAAATATTTGCACCCAGATTGGGACACCCCTAACGGATCAAGAACTGCGGGAATTTCGCGATCGCGGTCATGGCACCGTCACATCTTCATTCTTCTACCACTACGCCCGCTTGATTGAGATTTTGGGCGCGATCGAGAAAATTGAACAAACGATCGACGATCCAGACTTACTTTCAACGCATTTAAGAGCCGATGCAGGCATTAATCAACTGGAAGGCGTGGGAGTCAGCGAAGCCCCGCGCGGTACGTTATTTCATCACTATCAGGTAGACGAAAACGGGCTAATGCAGAAAGTGAATCTAGTGATTGCCACTGGACAAAACAACCTAGCGATGAACCGAACTGTGGCGCAGATCGCCCGCCATTTTATCCATGGCTCTGAAATCCCGGAAGGAATGCTGAACCGCGTGGAAGCTGGAATTCGCGCCTTTGATCCGTGTCTGAGTTGTTCTACTCACGCTGCTGGGCAAATGCCGCTCCATGTTCAGCTAGTTGGTGCTGATGGCACCTTGTTAGATGAAACTTGGCGAGATTAACGTATAACTCCAGCACCTGAAGGAAATAGGGTTCCTCAAATTATGCGCTCATGGAAAACTCGGTTATGCAGCCACAGCAGCGTCTGCTCTGAATGAGCTTCGATCTTCATGACAAATCTGCTGGATGATATTGCGTCCAGACATCGCGACTATGGGCACGCTTCCGCCAGGTTCCACCCATTGACCAATCATGTAGAAGTTCCGCAGTTTGGGCAAAGTTTTGGGCAATCCTTTGATCATGAGCGGTAGGGTTTGCTTGGTCAGGAGCCAACCACAGCTTGATCCTTGCCAGTTGCCCGTGTACCGCTCATAGGTGAGAGGCGTGGCAACATCAACAAATTCAATATCTGCTTGAATCTCTGGATAGAATTGCTCCAGTCGATCGATGAGAATATGGGATTCCTGGAGTTGTTCTGTATCATAGAGCGATCGCCCGTAGATCCGTTGCCAGTAATCATAGCTCGTCCTCAGCATCACCATCAGCACCGATTTTCCCGCAGGAGCCAGAGAGGGGTCGAAACAATAGTGCTTGATGCCAATCTCAAACCGGGTTTCACCAGCAATCGCAACGGGTTTATCCAGCAGGTAGGTGATCCAATGCGGTTCATTGGATAGATCGCGATTCACCCCCAGCGATACCTGGATCTGCGAATGAATCGGCAAGCGACCATCGTAGTATCGTTGCATCCGACGGGGCACATATTGACGGTCCAGCAACCCAAAGAGCGTACTGTGCCCATCGTAGGCAGAGATTACCCGATCAGACCAGCACTCCTCATTGTTATACAATCGGACACCGATCGCCCGATGGTTTTCGACTAGCACCCGCTCCACCTGCGAATCGTAGTGAATTTCGCCGCCTAATTCCAGATACCGTCGTGCAATCGCTTGGGCAAACTTTAGCGATCCGCCAATCGGAAATCCGGCATTTTGAGTATGCATATACGCCAACAGAGACATTCCCACCATCACTGGAATGCTGCTCCAAGAAAACATTTGCGGAATGGCACGGCGGAGAAAGGGGTTTTTGAAGCGATCGGCAAATCCCTGAGCAGAAAGATTGCCCCACCGAGCCATCGGGCAGACGAAGGGCAACAGTTTCCAAGCCAATCGCCTCCAATCTCCTGGAGTCATTAACGCCTTGGGCTGTTGCTGGAGTAGTGACAAATCAAACCGAGTCAATGCCCGAATCCCAGCACAGAAATCCTGAATCAACCGACTGTCTGGGGGTGAAAGTTCCATCAAATGCTGTTCTAGGCGATCGGGGTCGCTGTAGACAATCAAGGTTTTACCGTCGGGTTCGCTAATCCGCATCAATTCATCATGATGGATAAACTGCTGCTTCGGAAGCACACCCAGTTCCTCCCAGAGCCGAGAAAAAGGCTGTCCCTGTCTAGAGCCAAACAGATAGTGAATACATCCATCGAAGACAAATCCCTGCCGTTGCCATGCGGTACAGAGTCCTCCTGGGAGGGTATGCATTTCAAAGATGCGGGTGTGATACCCATTCATCTGAGCAAAGCAACCTGCCGCCAGACCAGCGATTCCCGCACCGATAATGATGATGTCAGTTGAGGAGTTTGTCATTTTAGAGTAATCCTGCCAAGAAACGATGGGGCATTTTGAGATCGCCCAATCCGCATCTGCTTTCTTACCAGGGTATCGGATGTCCTCACAAGTTCCTCAAGTTGTTTCCCTAATCTCAAAGTAAGGCTAATTACCCGATCGCCCAACGTGAGGACATCATGGATTGCCACTTAGCCGCCACCCTCAAGAGCCTGCACCAATCGATTCTGGTGATTGGTTACGGCAGTCCGTTACGCAGTGATGATGGCGTGGGGCAGGAGATTGCTAAACGGGTTGCCGCGTGGGAAATGCCGAATGTGGAAGCGATCGCTGTTCACCAACTGACCCCCGAATTGGTTGAATTGCTGGCAAAGGTTGATATCGCCATCTTTATTGATGCCTATCCTGCCACCGCAGACCAGGAGATCCAAGTTCGCCCACTGGAGCCTGCTGAGTCTGGCATCACATCAGGACATTGGTGTGAACCACAGGTGTTGCTGGCAATGACGCAGGCGCTCTATAGCAAACATCCCCAAGCGTGGTGGGTGATGGTGCCGGGGGTAAATTTTGAGTTAGGAGAGTGCTTTTCTGTGATTGCGAATCAGGGCATGGAAGCAGCACTCCAGGAAATTGAACAGTTAATGCAATCAACAAGGACAGAATTATGCATGAAGTTGGGATGATGCAAAGTATTTTAGAGCGGGCTGTGGAACGTGCCAAACAGGAAGGCGCTCACCATATTGACGGAGTGCATATGCGAGTGGGTGCTGTTTCTGGAGTTGTACCCGACTCTTTGGAATTTGCGTTTGAAATTGCGAAAAAAGGCACGATCGCAGAAGATGCTCAACTTGAAACAGAGCTAGTTCCTGTGGTCTGTTACTGTGCCAATTGCCAGCTTGAATTTCAACCCACAGATTTACTATATGAATGTCCTGAGTGTCACCAGCCCAACTGTGAAGTAAAACAAGGGCAAGAATTTGAATTGGCGTTTCTCGATGTCTCTTGAGGATCTGTAATGTCAGAAGCTTTTAAGTCAGCGACGGACAAAGCCTACGATATCTTACGGACTGAGCATCAACCCCTGAAAGCCATCTTTGCGCCGAAAAGTGTTGCTGTAATCGGTGCCACGGATCGGATTGGCAGCGTGGGGCGAACGGTACTCTGGAATCTGATCAGCCATACCTTTGGTGGCACGGTGTTTCCCGTCAACCCCAAGCGGCATAGTGTGCTTGGAATCAAGGCTTATCCCACGATCGGGAGCGTCCCTGAATCCGTTGATCTGGCGATCGTCGTCATGCCTGCACCCGCTGTTCCCGATGTGATCACTGAGTGTGTGGCGGCAGGAGTTAAAGGTGCGATTATCATTTCGGCGGGATTCAAAGAAGCAGGGGAGGCAGGTATCGCATTAGAGGCGCAGGTATTAGAGCGATCGCGGCGTGGCAATCTCCGCATCATTGGACCCAATTGTCTGGGCGTGATGAATCCGCTCACGGGGCTGAATGCTACTTTTGCAGGAGCAATGGCGCGTCCTGGCAATGTGGGCTTTATCAGCCAGAGTGGGGCGCTGTGTACCGCGATTCTGGACTGGAGCTTGCAGGAGAATGTGGGCTTCAGTGCGTTTGTGTCCGTGGGTTCCATGCTGGATGTGGGCTGGGGTGATTTGATCGATTATTTGGGCGACGATCCCCACACCCACAGCATTGTGATTTACATGGAGTCGATCGCGAATGCCCGTTCATTTCTCTCAGCAGCGCGGGAAGTTGCCCTGACTAAACCCATTATTGTGATTAAAGCAGGTTGCACAGCCGCCGCCAAAGCCGCGACTTCCCATACCGGAGCCTTGGCAGGGAGTGATGTAGTACTGGATGCTGCCTTTGATCGCTGCGGGGTACTGCGCGTTAACAGCATTTCTGACTTGTTTGATATGGCAGAAGTGTTGGCAAAACAACCCCGCCCTCAAGGCCCTCGCCTGACGATTTTGACCAATGCCGGGGGACCAGGTGTACTGGCGACCGATGCGCTAATTGGGGCTGGTGGTGAACTGGCGGAATTATCCAAGGCGGCGATCGCTCAGTTCAATCAAGTCCTGCCTTCCCACTGGAGTCACGGCAACCCGATCGATATCTTGGGTGATGCCGATTCCCAACGGTATGCCAAAGCTCTGGAAATTGCGGCGCAAGATCTCAACAGCGATGGGTTATTGGTGATTCTCACACCGCAAGCGATGACCGACCCCACACAAACGGCTGAACAATTAAAAACCTATGTAGAAACCACACAAACATCTACCTCCGTTCTAAAGCACAAACCCATATTGGCAAGCTGGATGGGTGGAGCCGATGTGGCAGCAGGGGAGG
>JAYVFW010000077.1:0-2159 GCA_043772715.1 Phormidesmis sp.
CCTGGCTGAGTTAACACCGGAAGTGACGGCTTCGGTCGCAGGTTATCCCTTTATCCTGGATGCCCTATCTGCCTTGAATACCGTTTAAATTGGTATGAGCCAAATGATCAAGCGTCAGCGATCGGTCAATATTTTCTAGCCCTGTAAAAGCTAGGGTGAATGAGCGCCCACCCTAACCAAAATCACCCAAGTTTTTATGCTTGATTTAAAAACGCTTGCACATCTTGGAGCGAGTCTGTCAACTCAGCCAGCATGACCGCAGCCTCTGATAATTGCTTGGCGTGAGCATCGGTTTCTAGCTTGCCCGCGATCGCTTGCATTTCGATTAAGCCAACATTGGCACTTGCCCCTTTAAAGTGATGGGCTTCCCGCGAAACCGCATCATAATCTCCCTTGAGCAGAGCCGCTTGTGCTTCCTTCAGGTGATCGTGAGTGTCTTCGACAAAGATTTGCAGTAGCTCTCGCTCAAACTCTGCATTGCCGTCTGAGATTTGATGTAAATGTTCCCAGTCGATCGCCAGATTTACCTGTTTTCGTTTGACTAGATCGCTTTCCAAACCCTCGCTCCCATCAGTGTTCATTGATCCTTCAGGTTTTCTTTTGAAATCAGCTTGCTGAGATAGTTATCCATACCAGCCACTAAACCTCTTTCTTAATCTTCACGCAATAGATTGGCGGTCAGGGAAATCACGATCGCTCGTCGCCAATCTCCTTCAAACTGATGGATTTGCTAGGGCTGCAAGTCTTGCTATCTTCGCTGCATCCATGCGGCTGGCTGAATTGCTAATCGCCTAGAAACCAGGCAAACAAAAGAAATAGACCCAATGCCATTAGCCAAAGGGGAACTTTGAGCAAGGAAATTAGCTCTAAGGGAAATATCAGCAAAATTTGAGTGAAAAATAACCCGACGATCAAGACCAAACTCAAACCTAGTAACGGCATAACTGCTCCTTCCCAGTAGAGTGTTGTGAGCGGTCGTAACGGGTTCTCACGTTGCTAGATAAGCTGAATTGTAACCAACCGAAGTTTCAATCTACCTTCTGTAAGTTGAAGTGAGTGTGATCTCAAACCGCCTTTATGGCTACTTCATTCCTGATCTTTAAGTCGTTGGCTACGGCAAAATTTTTATCTTTATGGGTGTCATTTAATACTTAAATTTGTAAGAGATACGGAGGGCATTCTACCCGCAGAATGATCACGGGACATCGCCTGCTGATAAGCTTCATTCAACAGGAATTGATCAAACCCTAAATCCTTATTAAAGTCTAAATTTTTAGTTTCTATTAGTGAGAATGTTGAGATGTTAATTCAGCAAAAGTGTCGATTAAATTGGAGCCATTTACTCCTAGCTTTTACCGTCTTTAGTGCGGTTCCCGTTTTGGCGCAGTCTGCCAACTTTGGCACGCTTACCTTAGGTTCTAACAATTCTTCCGGAAGTTTAAACGGCGCGACTGGAGGCTCGACTTCGCTGCCGGCAATTGTCAGCAACAGCGATCGCCACGATAGAAAATGTCTAGGCTTTGCTGACCCCAAACCCGATCACCTGCTCGTTTTGCAAACGCCTTTCTCAAAGCTGAGGCTAAAAGTTAACAGTGGCAATAAAGAAACCACGATCGTGATTAAAGGTGACAACTCAGTTCGCTGTGGTGATAACTCTAACGCTGCCAACAAAGGCGCGGTCTTAGAAGATGGCGATTGGCAAGCGGGCACTTATCAGGTGTGGGTCGGCTCGATCGAGCCAGGAGTTCGCCAAAATTATCGATTGATCGTACAGGGAAATTAGTTGGCGAACTCTCTTATAGCAGCGATTCTCAAACGGTTTTATCAAGCATGGGGTTTCTGACGATCTTCTTCGCTAACCCCAACCCTTTTAGAACTTGAATCGCCCACCAAGTTGTATCAATTTCCCACCAGCGCCAACCTGATTTTGCCACATGAGGATAGGCGTGGTGGTTGTTGTGCCAGCCCTCGCCATAGGTTAAAAGCGAAACCCACCAAAGATTGCGGGCACCATCATCCACATCAAAGGTGCGATAGCCCCAAGCGTGAGCCGCCGAATTAACCAACCAGGTCGAATGCCACAATAAGACCGATCGCACCACAATTCCGTATAGCACAAACGACCAGCCGCCTAGCCCATATAACAAAATGGCTAGCGG
>JAYVFW010000078.1:0-5966 GCA_043772715.1 Phormidesmis sp.
CGTTGAGTTTTGTCCGCAATCCTCAAGACGTTTTAGAAATTAAAGAACTGATTTCCAGCGCCGGAAAAGCCGTTCCGGTGATTGTCAAGATTGAAAAACACGAAGCGATCGAGCAAATGGAAGCCATTTTGTCGATCTCAGATGGCGTAATGGTGGCACGGGGCGATTTGGGCGTTGAGCTTCCCGCCGAGGATGTGCCGATTCTGCAAAAGCGCTTGATTGCCACCGCCAATCGGTTAGGCATCCCCGTGATCACCGCCACCCAAATGCTCGACAGCATGGTGAATAGTCCGCGTCCGACTCGTGCCGAGATTTCTGACGTGGCAAACGCCATTCTTGACGGCACCGATGCCGTGATGCTCTCGAATGAGACTGCTGTGGGCAACTACCCGATCGAAGCCGTCTCAACTATGGTGCAGATTGCTGTGCGAATCGAGAAAGAAGAAAGCAAACGCATTTCAGAAGATGCCGGACGCTCAATTCCTAATGCTATCAGTCAGGCAGTGGGGCGAATCTCGGATCAGCTAGGGGCAGGAGCCATCATGACGCTCACAAAAACAGGAGCCACCGCTAGAAACGTCTCGAAGTTTCGTCCTAAAACGCCGATTTTGGCAATCACGCCCCATGTCGATGTGGCTCGACAGCTTCAGCTTGTTTGGGGAATTAAGCCGCTGCTGGTGCTAGATTTGCCCTCAACCTGGCAGACCTTTCAAGCTGCTCTCAACGTGGCTCAAGAGAAAGAATTAGTCTGTGAAGGCGATCTAGTCGTGATGACCGCCGGAACTCTGCAAGGCGTTGCTGGCTCGACTGATTTGATCAAAGTCGAAGTCGTCACCGCGATTCGGGGCAAAGGAGTCGCCATCGGTCAGGGATCAGTGAGCGGACGGGCTAGAGTTGCGGCGATCGGGTCAGAGATTTCTCACTTTAACGCTGGAGAAATCTTAGTCGTGTCTACCACGAGTGCCGATTATGTCGAGGCGATTCGCAAAGCGGCAGGAGTGATCACTGAAGATAGCAGTCTCACGAGCCACGCCGCTGTAATTGGTTTGCGATTAGGGGTGCCCGTGATTGTCGGGGTCAAGAATGCAACGGCCGTGATCCGCGATGGTGAAATTATCACCTTGGATATGCAGCGAGGTTTAGTTTATTCGGGTGCCGCTAACTCGACTCAGACCGAGGCTGCACTCTCGCCCGTGTAAAGCGGCAGGGTTTAGGCAGTGGTTTCACGGATATCTTGAGCCAAGTTTGTTAAGTTATGGTGTAGCATCTTCCAAATACTGAGATCAGCAAGCGCATCTAGATAAACTCTAAGACGAGGCAGATTTTAGTGAGGTTGTGGCACCATGGTTCATTCCGCTCCGATCGTGACGACGATTAATCCGATTAAATTTGGCACGGACGGTTGGCGAGGGTTAATTGCCGCCGACTTTACGTTCGATCGACTGACATTCGTCGCTCCGCTTGCGGCTCAGGTGCTGGCAAAAGTTTATGGCAGTACCACAGGAAGCAATACGATTATCGTCGGCTACGATCGCCGCTTCTTGTCTGAAGAGTTTGCCCAAGCAACGGTTGACTCGGTGAGAGCGATCGGGTTTGATGTGTTGCTATCGGAATGCTTTGCGCCGACTCCTGCCTTTAGCTGGGTCGCCAAGCAGCAAAACGCCCTAGGTGCCCTCGTCATTACGGCAAGCCACAATCCTGGCGGATATTCTGGGCTGAAAGTTAAAGGAGCGTTTGGGGGATCAGTGCCGCCCGACGTAACGCAGCAGATCGAAGCCTTAATCAAAGCGGAAGCCAGAGAACGACCAGCCGAGAAGCCGGGGTCGCTGCAAATGTTTAATCCCTGGACGAGTTATTGTGAGGGGCTGCGATCGCTGGTTGATATTGTCGCCATTCAAGAAGCCATTGCTCAAGGCAAGCTGACGGTGTTTGCCGATGTGATGCACGGTGCCGCCGCGACGGGATTAGAAAGACTGTTAGGAGTTCCAATTCAGGAATTGAACAGCGATCGTGATCCCCTGTTTGAAGGTGGCGCACCTGAACCGCTGCCGCGCTATCTGTCTAAGCTATTGCAAACGATTCGAGACTACCGCAGTGATAGCTCTGTCGTGGGATTGGTGTTTGATGGAGATGCCGATCGCATCGCAGCAGTAGACGGACAAGGCAACTTCCTCAGTTCACAAGTGTTAATCCCAATTCTGATTGAGCATTTATTTGTCCGTAAGGGCTATCGAGGCGAAGTCGTGAAAACTGTAAGCGGCTCTGACTTGATGCCCCAAGTTGCTAAATTGCACAATCTACCCGTGTTTGAGACTCCAATCGGATACAAATACATCGCTGATCGGATGTTAGAAACTCAGGTTCTCTTAGGCGGTGAAGAATCGGGTGGCATTGGCTATGGGCATCATATTCCCGAACGAGACGCGCTGCTTGCTGCGCTTTATCTGTTAGAAACTGTGGTGCAAACTGGGCAAGACCTGGGCGAACAAGATCACCAGCTTCGGCTTAAAACAGGGTTCACGGCGGTTTACGATCGCATCGATCTGCCCCTCGCTAGCATGGATGTTCGGGCAGCGCTTTTAAATCAACTGCAAAATCAGCCCATAAAAGAGATTGCCGGACGCTCAGTCATTCATTGTCAAACTGAAGACGGCTATAAATTTCGGTTGGCGGATCAGAGTTGGTTATTAATTCGCTTTAGTGGCACCGAGCCTGTTTTACGGCTTTACTGCGAAGCAGCAACGATCGAGCAGGTCACCCAAACCTTAAACTGGGCAAAAGACTGGGCAGCCTCGGTTTAACAAATAGTTAGGGGCAGCCGAGACTCTCTCGCGTGTCAACCCCTGTGACTGGGTTAACGCCCGACGCTGTTTTGCAGAGCTTGGTGACGGTGTAGCGATCGAGCAGCGCATCGGTAAAATCTGCCCCCGTCACATCTGCTTCATCTAAAATGCTGCGCGTGAGAGTCGCCTCTATAAAAATGGTGTTGGTCAAGTTCGCTTTATAAAAAGTGACGCGATCGGCGAGCGCCCACGTTAGGTTTGCCCCTGCCAAGTTGGCTGACAAAAGATTTCCATTGGTCAAAATTGCACTCTTCAAGTTAGCCCCTTGAAAATTCGCTTCTCGCATCTCGGCAGCGACAAAAACGCCCCCTTCTAAATCAGTATTTGAGAAATCACGCTTTTCTAGCTGAGTGCTGGTGTAATTAATCGTTTTGCTCTGAGCGTTGACAGGCGTTGCGGCAAGCAACACCCAAAGGCAAGCCAACACCACAACAATCGCGATTCGCACTAAAAAAGACGTAGGTGCGGCTCCTTTAGAAGCTTGATGAGAAATCGGGTTCTGAGTGAGCGGATGCATCAAGAAAAAATGCAGAATTTAGTGGGACTCTTATTGTCGCTTACTTCTTAGATTTAACGGGCTGCTGGGCTAACCAGTCATCTCCCACACGGATGGTTAAATCAGAATCTAAGTCTCCAACCGAGGCAGCTTCGATGCCACCAAACCCGATCGTAGATTGCAGAGCGTTTGCCGATCGCAAATCTCCTTTCTGCACAATAATTTGGGTCTTGCCCTGGTGATCTGCCCAATCTTGAGTCAGATAAACATTCTCATAGCCCAAGCTAGCTAAATAACTCACAAATTGCTTGCCCGCTTCAGGTTGGCTAGACGCATTTTGCACCGCAATTTTGATTGGTGTACCGACAGCGCTTGATGCCTCAGTTGACCCCACTTTGAAATAGTCTTGCAGGACTCGATCTCGCCCCTGCGGGTCCATAATCCAATAGCTGGCTGCAAACTCGTTTGGTGAGCTAAACCGTCCCGGCAGCATCACCATCTTAAAATCGTTCTTGTCTAATCTCAGCCCAAAATTAACCAACGCTAACATTTCTTCAACGCTGAGGTTGGTGTCAATATACTTCTGCATCATGGTAATGAGACTAGGCACACGCGGCAGCATTAAAGGACTTGCTAACTTCGATCGCAGAGCCTTAATCAATGCTTGTTGACGCTGAACTCGTCCGATATCACCAAGGTTGTCGTGACGAAATCGCGCAAACTGCTCGGCTTGGTCTCCATTTAAGTTTTGCCAGCCTTGAGCTAGATCGATCTTCAACTTTTGGGTGTTGTCTACGTAAGCCATCGGTTCGGGCACATAAATATCGACCCCGCCGAGCAGATCGACCAACTCGCGAAAAGCGCTGGTGCTGACGCGCACGTAGCGATCGACTTCGATTCCGCTCAGGGTGTTAGTCACCACTTGACGAGCCAAAGCAGGACCGCCGCTCGCATTTGCCTGGTTAATCTTCGTCACCCCAATTCCTGGAATCTCAACCTGGGTGTCTCTGGGGATTGAAAGTAAATTGACCGTTTGATCAGATGGGTCGATTCGCAGCAGCAGCATGGTGTCACTGCGACCTGAAAAAACTTCGTCTGAGCTATCTGGCACATCAGGGACTTTATCGATCCCCATCACCAGAATATTCACGGGGCGACCCACATAATATTGAAAGCCACTGCGCCACAGGTCATTAAAAATCTTTTGCCCTTCTGCGGGGGCAACTGCACCGGGTATGGGAGCGATCAGCGCCAGCGTCGTGCCGATCGTGGCAGAAGCGGTCGCAGCAATCAGAAAGGTAAAGCCCCAAAATAGGGAACGCGAGATTGTAATGCTTCTAGCAGGATGCTTTAAAGGAATCGGCACCGAGGTGGAAACAGTGGACGCAGATTGCCCGTCACAGTTTTCCAGCACATCTTGCTGTCTCGACGTTGATTGACTCTTCAACTGTTCCACTCCCTACCACTTAAAAACTAACCTGACATCAGAAGCTATCTACATTACCACCCCAAATGATTCCTCGATATCCTAACCCAAACTTTCCTGCTTTCTCTCTCTACTCAGATAGAATTAGCTAAATGATTGACGGCAAGGCACTCTTTTCACTTTTGGCAGAAGATTTTAGCTCATAATCAAGAAAACGTTACGTTGCGTAACCTTCTGGGAATTCTACCCTTGAACCCGACCCTCTGGCTAGTCAATAAAAGCAGAGAAATTTACCTACCCGTGTCATCCTGAACTTTTCGCGAAATTTATTGCAATACCCGAAAAGGTAGGATGAATTGAAAAGACTTCGCGAAGATCGGGTGATTCAGGCGCTTCAAGGGGTTGGTATTCATTAAGATTGTGACGGTGGGTTCATCTGCTTAACGATCTCTCTCACCGCCAGATACCCAAATTTGGTGCCAAATTTGCCCCCTATTTGACTTCCTCCGCAGCAGATATTCACTATGACCCAACCTCTCGTGCCCGTTATTCTCGCTGGAGGCAAGGGCGAACGCTTTTGGCCTTTGAGCCGTAAACGTCATCCCAAGCAGTTTTTATGTCTTGACGGCAGCGATCGCAGCCTCTTGCAGTCAACCGCCGATCGGCTTCTTCATATCGCTAACGGCTGGGATAATCTTTGGGTTGTTACCGCTTCTCACTTAGCAAAGGGCGTTCAAGAACAGCTTCCCGAATTGCCTCTCGCCAATCTATTAATAGAGCCAGAAGGGCGAGACACCGCGCCTGCTGTCGCCTGGAGCACCTTAGAGATTGCTAAACGCTATGGCGAAAGCGCGATCGTGGGGTTCTTTCCGGCTGACCATTGGATCGATAACCAGGAGATCTTTGAGGAAACCCTCGCCGCCGCAGTCGATCTTGCCGTCAAGGAAGCGGCGATCGTGACGCTAGGCATTACGTGCAATCAAGCGGCTACTGGCTATGGCTATATTGAGCAGGGCGAGAAAATCGGCATTTATGGTTCAGCACCCGGATATCCAGCCTATCGCGTTGACCGCTTTACCGAGAAGCCCGATCGAGAAACGGCTCAAGCCTTTCTCGATAGCGGTCGCTTTAGCTGGAACGGGGGGATGTTTGTTTTTCAGGCAAAGGTGGCTCTGAAGGAATTGCACTGCCACGCGCCAGA
>JAYVFW010000079.1:0-2156 GCA_043772715.1 Phormidesmis sp.
GGCTTCTAGTTTCTGGTTGGCTCTCAGTTCGGTGCCCAAATTAACATAGTAAGTGGGGTCACTGAGTTCTACATCAAGGCTTTTTATATACGATGAAACAGCGATTTCGGGGGGATCATCGCAGCCAGTCATCAGCACTGCACTAGCTAAAGCGAGCGTAACTGGAATCGTGAGTCGTGAAAAAGCTTGAACCATCGTCTTTTAACCACAGGGAATCATGGTTTGCAGAATAGCTAACTTAAAGAATCGCTCAGTATTTAAAGAGACGCTAACCCTTTATTCTCAGCTTCCTAATCGTTTCAGGAACTTTGTGGATGGTTGCAGTAATCACTCAAGCTATATTGTGAAAGTATGATGGAGCCAATAGAACTACTCGAAGTCGATGCTCTGAATACTTTGTGTGGGTGGCAGCGTGGAACGGGAAATTGGGCAGGGGTAAAAGCGGCGATCGCTCGTCAAGATCCCATTCAAGTCATTCAGGAAGCTGGGTCAACGAGATGGCAGTCTCTTTTGCCTTCTGACCATTGCTTCTATTTTGGTTTTCCTGACTACACGGCAACGACGCGAGAAACTACTCCCGAACCCAAAGCGCGAATCTGGATCAGCCCCATTCAAAGACGGTTTGCGCCCGAATCGGCTTTACCAAAAGTGCAGTGGCATCCTAGAGTGCTTTGGGTGGGAGTCGGTTGCCAGCGCGGAACGTCAGAGTCTCTGATCGAATACGCGATTCAAAAAACCTTGCGATCGCATCACCTCACATCAGCCGCGATCGCCGGAATTGCCACGATCGATCGCAAAGTAAACGAAGCGGGACTCGTGAGATTTTGTGGCGATCGTAATCTTCCCTTACAACTCTTTTCTGCTGAAGCCTTGAGCGCTGTTACCGTCCCAAATCCGTCAGTCGCCGTTGAGATGGGGACGTTTAGCGTTGCCGAAGCTGCGGCGATTTTGGCGACTCTGCCTTATACGGCTGATTCTGCAATTCAAAGTTCTCTGCGGATTGAGAAAAAAATCATTCGAGTCGAAGGACAGCCCGGATCTGTGACGGTGGCGATCGCGCAAGCCGATCGAGAATATACCGACGACCCTACACTAATAGAGGACGTTCTCTCAATTTTCAACCATGACCCACAAGCTTTCGGTATCTTCTAAAACGCTGCTCTCTAGAGTCATCTCCCTTCTGCTAGTGGTTTTGGTGTGGTGTGGTGGTGCCCTTCCTGCACAGGCAGCGGCATCTGCGGCAGCTAGTGGAAAATCACTTGATTACTCAAATGAAGGATTAGCAAGCAAAGACTTTTCGGGCGCAGACTTGCGTTCAGAAGAATTTCCGGGTGCTGATCTCGATCAAGCCAATTTCGCCAGCGCCAATCTAGAAGGAGCAGTCTTTAGCACTTCTAGCCTGAAAGAAACCAATTTTCAGGGCGCAAACATGAACCAGGTAATGATGGATCAAGTCCGGTTGTCTAAGGTGAATTTAACGGATGCAGTCCTCACCGATGCCATGCTGCTGCGAACTATATTTAAGGATGTGACCGTCACAGGTGCCGATTTTAGCGGTGCGATTTTGAGTGGTCTTCAAGTGAAAGAACTCTGCAAAGCGGCAAGTGGGGTCAACCCAAAAACGGGTGCAGATACGCGAGAATCGTTGGGATGCAAATCATAGCTAAAAAGCCTCATCCCTAAATGCGATAAGCTGACAACGACTCATAGTTGGGAGAATTCTGTCTTATGATTTTTTGGCGATTGGCTGCATTTTTACTAGCTTTAATTTTGTGCAGTCATCCCCTACCCGCTCAAGCGTTGGACTATCCGCCCCCGCTTTCGTTTAGCAACGCTGAGTTATCTCGAAAAGATTTTTCAGGGCAGAATCTACGATCGGCAGAATTCTCCAACACCAATCTCGAAAGCACAAACTTTGCCAACGCAGAAATGCAGGGCGTTGTCTTGAGCGCTTCGGTGCTGACCAAAACAAACCTGCACGGCGCTAATCTAACGAATGCGTTAATGGATCAAATTAAATTCACTGAGACAGATTTGAGTGACGCGATTTTGACAGAAGTGATTTTGTTGCGATCAACGTTCGATCGGGTAACCATCACAGGCACAGATTTCAGCGATGCAATTCTAGATGGTGCCCAAGTTAAGGAACTTTGCCA
>JAYVFW010000080.1:0-2156 GCA_043772715.1 Phormidesmis sp.
AAAACTGTGTTTGCTCGATCGAGCCTTGCCGCCAACCAGTTACACCAACGCTGTCCGGGAGGCTGCCGCAAATAAATAAACAAGGGCAAAGCCACTAGAGAAAACACAAATAGATATACGACAAACCATAGGTGCGCCCATTCAAAATTTCCACTAGGACGAATGCCATTAAAAAACTGAGGATAAAACTGAAAATAAGATTTTTTATCGCCTGAAGTCATCAACACGCGATAGTAGACTTGAATCGGAACTAAAACCAGCGTCCCAAACATAAACGGGATCAAGAGTCGTTGGAATCGCTCCTTAACATACTGATCTGCATTTCGAGCCTCTAGAGAAAACCAGGTAGCGGCTCCTGATAAAAAGAAAAAAAGTGGCATATGCCATTGATGCACCAACAAGACAAAAATTCCCATTGCTGGACTTGTGACCGTATTCGTGACATAAAACACGCCTAGATCGCCTTGATAAAAAATGGCGGCAGTGTGGAAGTAGATCAGCAGCAACACCGCCAAAACTCTGAGCCAATCCAGGTCATAGCGTCTTTCACGAATGCTGTTCAATGTCTTTATCGCTGTGCCGATCGATCGTTTAACAGCTTTCCCCAAGTGGCATTATAAGGGTGAACTTGGGCAGTAGGTTGACCTTCTTTCAACATCGATCGTCCTGCATTTGCCCATTCAAACAGCCCACCCTCTAGATTAAAAACTTGCCGAAATCCGGCTTGTTCAAGCTGTTGGGCAACCTTTGCACTGCGATATCCAACGGAACAATAAACCACGATCGGCGTATCTTTGGAGAGATCCTTTAGCGCCGCTGCCAACAAATCAGGCGTTTCTACAGGTACTTGCTGCGCGTGTTTGAGATGACTCACTGCATACTCTTCTTGACCCCGCGCATCCAAAAGAACTGGGGTAAGCGTTGCAGATTCTAGCCTTCGAGCAAGTTCTTCCGTCGTCATTCGCCTGACGGATGGAAATTGCAGGCGAATCAGCCATTTGATTAGATTCAATGACAGCGATCGTCCCATTCCTAACTTGCTCAATTTTTGGAACCTGTCTATTAATCTTACAAGAGTTATTTAATTCAAGCTCTTGAGTTATTTGCAGCCCGAATATCCAAATAATTAACCACAGTTTTTGCAATCGATACTGCGGATCTGGCTGAGTAGTTGTGGTAGATGCCCCTTAAATGGAGATTTTAGGAGAGGCGGTGACGCTGCCGAAAAAGACTGGTCATATAAATTCCTGTAGCCACTAAACCGAGTAAGCCAATCCCATTGATAATCGGAAAAATATTCTCAAGCCCAAGAATTTCTAATGTATGAATACGAATGAGCAACCCTGCCAATCGGGGTTGATTAAGTGATTTAGCGATCGGAAAACTAATGCCAGTGATCAGAGTCGTGAGCAAGGGAAGCGCAAAGACGATCGCGAGCCAGCGATGATATTGACGAAAAATACGATTCATAGTCCTTCAGAAATTAATTACTTGAGAGGGCGGAAGAGAGAGATGGAATCATTCATCCCTCATCTCCACTTAATTTAGCCCACCCAACTTATTGCCGAGGAGGACGCGCCCTACAGTTTTGTAATCTGAGTCAGGCACAGCACTGAGAAGCGAGCAACAATAGAAACAATGCTTGACTGCACAAAATCTGTATGCACATTTTATTCGTCGAAGATGAAGCCAAAATTGCTGACTTTGGCTTCGTAAATCAGAGTTTTAGAGGAACTGCTTGAAAATGAAATCCCCTACTGCTGTGGTTGATTTTTCTGCATACTTGAACTTTGTTTGTGCCGATCGCCGTTACTGCGATACAGGATCGCTCTACACCGCAACGGATGCTTTACTGTCTCTAGAAGCGCAAACAGTAAAACGGCAAGAACCAGAACACAAGCAGTCAGAAACACTTCGTCAGCAAACTGAGCGCTTCCCCGTACTGCTAGGACTCCGCAAATATGCGCTGGGTGAGAAACGAGAACACACTCTGTTGGCAGGGCGACCCGGTTCAGGAAAATCGACGACGCTAAAGCAAATATTGCTAGAAATGGCAGAGGCTGCGTTGACTGACGACACTCAGCCGATTCCTGTTTTGGTGCAGTTGAAGAGCGATCGTCCGATTTTGGACGCGATCGCCAATGAACTTGAGAAGG
>JAYVFW010000081.1:0-2150 GCA_043772715.1 Phormidesmis sp.
GGTTTGAACTAGCGCTGTAACGTGACCCTCGACTTCTTGACGGATAGCATCGCGGGCGACTTTTTTGGCATCGTCTAGATTTTTGCCGAAGATGAAAGCGATCGCGCCTCCCAAAAAGCCAAAAATGATCAGGACAAATTTCATGGTGTCCACGAAGGTTTTGAAGCTTTCGTTGAGGTCTTTGTTGGCTTGGGCGATGAAGTCAAGCTGTTTGCGGAGGAGTTCAACTTCTGGAGTTTTGGGAGGCGCGATCGGGGTTTCGGCGAGGTGGAAGAGGTGAGTTGGGTCGAGGAGGGGGAGCCAGTCCATAGGGTGTTGTGTAGAAGCTTTGGGAATTATAACGCTGAAGCTTTATAACGCCGATGGCAGCGGATGTTGGATGGGTGAGGAGTGGGGTTTGGAGGAAGCGGATGTTTGATTTGTTTGATACCAAGTTGGCGAAGGAGGGGGAAATTAAAGCTCTGTGTTTGAGCTGCGCTCTGTGTTTGAGCTGCTTGATACCAAAGTGAGCTAAATGAAAGTGGGTGACAGAGGAGGGAAAATTGAAGCCCCATATCTGAGCAGTTTGATACCAGACTGGGCTAAATGAAAGAGAAGAGGCATTGCAAAAACAAGCAAACCATCCGCTTCCTCCAAACCCCACTCCTCCCATCGCCCATCCACCATGCATCCGCTGCCAGATCCGCACCTCACCTACCAAATCATCGGAGCCGCCATGCGCGTCCACCGCAACACTCCCCGTGGACTCCGCGAAAAACACTACCAGCGCGCCCTCACCCACGAACTCCAAACCCTCGGACTCACCAGCATCGAAGAATACAAACTCGAACTCTACGACATCTAAGAGCAATGGCTCGGACGACTCTACCTCGATCACTGGGTCAACGAATGCATCGTGATTGAAGACAAAGCCTTCACCCGCAGCCTCGGCAACAAAGAACTCGCCCAAATCATTGCTTACCTTGCCGCTACCCAAGCCCCCGTCGGACTCCTCTTCAACTTCGGACGCACCCGCCTCGAATACAAACGCATCCTCCCACCCAAAACCGTCACCGACTGGCAAAGCAGGATCTCACCCTACTGATCAAAACCCAGCACGATAAAATAAAAGCGCTGGATGTCCAAAAAGCGCTGGATGTCCAACGATTTTATTAGACAACCTTACCGACTGGCTGAATCAACAGTAAAACTCTCTTAATATCCGCATTATGACCACACAGCGAGTCACAATCGAACTTCCAGAAAACATCTTTCGCCAATTAGTCCGAATCGCCGAAGCCACCCATCAACCCATCGAAGCCCTCGTTGCCCAAAGCGTCATCAGCAACTTACCCCCCTCTGTTGATCGTGCCACACCAGAATTACAACCAGAATTCCTCAGAATGCAAACCCTCAATACTGAAGAATTAACCACGATCGCACAATCGCAGATCGACCCGACTCAGCACGATCGCCAAATTGCCTTACTCGAAAAGAACTCAGAAGCAACGCTGACATCAGAAGAACGGCAGGAATTGTCGACACTCCGCCAAACTTCAGATCACCTTATGCTCTGCAAAGCTTATGCTTGGTCTCTCCTGCGTTGGCGCGGACAAGCAATTCCAGTCCTTGAAGAATTACCCCTGCCGCAATGACCATTTCAGATCGGCTACGTCGGCAGGTGATTGAAGAAGCAAGACATCGCTGCGAATACTGCAAAACTTCATCTCGACTAACCGGAACGCCACTCATCATCGAACATATCTTCCCAAAATCGTTGGGCGGTAGCGACGATCGTAGTAATTTAGCCGCATCCTGCTACCGCTGCAACGAATTTAAAGGGGCGAAAACAGACGCGATCGAGCCTGAAACCAAACAACTTGTTCCATTATTCAATCCCAGAACTCAATCTTGGACAGATCACTTTGTCTGGGGCAATGGCGGAACTCACATGATTGGAATGACCCCCACGAGCAAGGTGACGGTCATTCCACTTCGACTGAACAACGATAATCTCGTCGAAGCCAGAGCAATCTGGATTGAATTTGGCTGGCATCCTCCTTCTGAGCAATAATTTGTTTCTACCCTTTTTGCGATCGCTTCTGGTTCAATCCGAGCAACTGCATTGTAACAATACTCCGGACAAATTCAAGCGGCGATAACGCCGTAGT
>JAYVFW010000082.1:0-2148 GCA_043772715.1 Phormidesmis sp.
TGCGATCGCCATGATGATGCGTGAACCGAAGATGGCGATCGCCTAAATCTGTAAGGACGTTCCGTGAAACGTCCCTACAACTGGCTTTTAAGGAGTGGCGTTAAGGGTGAATTCTTTTTCAAACGATCGGCGTGTCATCGGCTGGTCTAGCATCAAGCCTTCGCCGCCCAAAGTTTCTAGGGGTTGACCGCCCACCGAGAGAAAAACAGGCGCACTCGGATCAGTGCTAGTCGCGGTGTAGAGAACCTGACCCACACGCCCCATCATTGAAGCGCTGCCGCCGCCCGTTGTGAAGGCATCTGACAAATCGACGTGAATGCCATCGGGCTTGACAGTCAAACTTCTAAGTTGAGTGCCTTGAGGAATTGTAGTCGCTAAGGTTTCGTCAGGAGAACCATTGAGCAGTGTCTCGATCGCGCCATTCAAAACGGTTTCTGAGCGATCGTCTGATTTGAGCGATTTCAGCTTGACCGGAACTGCGACCAATTCACCAGAACCCTTGAGCCAATAAATTTGAGCCGTTTTCTCGACGACGGGCGCAACTTTAGGCGTAGAAGGTCGAACCTGCTGAGTCGAGGCTGGAGGCGGCGCGACTGATGCAGACGATGAGGGTTGAGGCTCGACTTTAGAAATCTCAGGGGTGCGCTCGATCGGTTTAGGCTGAGTTGAAGTGCGCCAAGCCACAAATGCAGTGGCGCTTCCTGCCGTCACCACTAGCGCCGATAACCCGGCAATCATTCCAGCAGGAATGCGACGATTTGTAGGTTGCTCTTGCATTGAGAAATCCCTCCTAATATTGGATCTCGGATTTTAGACAATCTCTGGAGGATGCAGCTTGATTGACTACAACGGCTTCGGATCTGATTTCGGAAGCTCTTTAAAGATAGGTTATTTCGGCGTTGCTGAATGCAAGTATGAATCTGTCTATCGAGGCTGAATCCTTTCGCCCCCTGAATCCCCCAATTTTGGGGGACTTTAAGATTCTAGTTCCCCTCAAACTTGGGGGGCAATTCATATTTGCATTCAGCAACGCCGTTATTTCTTAGCGTTGGGTCTAATTTGCACAAACGCGGCTAGTTGAATCTGAGTCGGCTCGATTTCTAATTTGAGAACTCGTGCGGTGATGCCAGATTGTTCAAGGCGACGCAGATCGAGTTGGTTGCTGACTGCTTGCGAGATCGCGCTAGTAATCTGAGCAGGCGTGGGTTTGCCATTCACCAAAAGCGTTGGATTCACGAGTCTCAGGGTTCGCCCTGACTCGACGCTCAGTTCTGCCTCAGCCACGATCGCCAATTTGTCGGGATAGCCCTGTTCCTGAAGTTCAGCTTGCAGGCGAACTCGATGGTTGGGCAAAAATTCGACTTTGGGGTTGAGAAAGTCAAATCGTTCAAGCTGTTGAGCCTCTCGGCGCTGTAGAAACCGAATGCCTAAGTTTCGGAGGCGAGTCGTGATCAGCGGCGATCGCAGCCCTCGATTGATATCTTCTGGTTTCAGAACAATTCGCACACCCGCTTGCAAAGGTTGCGCTAATTTGGGCGTTAGACCTTGCAGAACGATCGGGTCGGTTTCTAGTTCCAGCACGTCAATGCGAACGTCTTTAATCGGAGACATTCCCCGACCTGCAATGCGGACGCGATCGATCTTGCCTTTAAGAATTTGGTGAACGGGCACGTTATCGATCCGGACTTTGAGCGATTCGACCGAGACAAACCGCGATCGAATCGTATTCTCAACCACGCGATCGAGCACCAATCCCGATGGCGATATGAGACCGATCAGCGTTGATAGCAGAATAGTTAGTGGTTCCATGACTAAAGCTCAAATGATTAGAGTGAGCGGTGTCATCCTAACGCCTCAGCAATCCATTGTTTTAGAGTCGGAATCACGTCTGCGATCGCAATCTCCTGCACCACTTTGGTTGCCCGTTGCACGACTTCAACGTTGCCGTTTTTGAGTGATTTTCCGGTGACAACTCGGTAGGGAATCCCAATCAAGTCGGCATCTTTGAATTTAACGCCAGCTCGCTCGTTGCGATCGTCCAACAAAGTTTCAACGCCCGCTTGATTCAATTCACCGTACAGAGTTTCAGCCGCCGCCACTTGATCGGCATCTCCAACATTGGGAATAATCACGATCGCTTGATAAGGG
>JAYVFW010000083.1:0-5928 GCA_043772715.1 Phormidesmis sp.
TTTAATGCCGTCTCGATCGTTTCTGAAAGTTGCCCAATCGTTAAACCATACCGGGCAGCGGCAACGCGATCGAACTGAATCTGAATTTGCTCGACCGGAATTTGCGGTTCAAGCTGGAGATCAACAACGCCTTCAACTGACTGCATGACATCATTCACTTGCTGTCCTAGGGTGCGGAGTTGCTCCAATTCAGTACCGAAGATTTTAACGGCGATCGCGCTTCTGACACCTGACAGCACTTCATCCATCCGGTGGGAAATAAAGCCGCCCACGTTGGGTGCTGCCCCCGGCACTTTGGCAAATTCTTGCCGCAACAGCTCCACACTAGCTTTACGGTCTTTCATGCCCATCTCGCTCAACTCCACGTCTAGGTGAGCCAGATTCACGCCTGCGGCATCAGCATCGCCCGCTGCCCGTCCAGAGCGCACTTGAATGCTCTGAAAGTTGGGATTATCTTTCAGCTTATGTTCAAGCACAGAGGCAGCGCTGTTCGTCGCCTCTAACGATGAGCCAGGATAAAGCAGTAACGTATTGACCAGCGATTGTTCCTGAAATTCTGGTAGAAAGATGCGTCCGAACGACGGCACTACGATCGCCGCCGCCACTAAACTTGCCCCTGCGATGCCGAAGATAACGGTCGATCGCCGCATCGAAAACGTGAGTAACACCAGGTAAATTCTTTTGAAAAACCGAGCAACCCAGGGTTCACGTTCAGGCAAGCGACCATAGGGCAACAAAATCGCGCACAGGGCAGGCGTGACGGTCAGAGCGACGACGCTAGAAGCCAATACTGCTGCCAAGTAGCCCAACCCCATTGGGATAAAAATGCTGCCTTCTACCCCCGTGAGTGCAAAGATGGGCGAGAAGACGACAACAGTGATAATTGTGGCTCCAAACACGGAATCTCGAACTTCCTGACAGCCCTCAAACACCACCTCCAAAACAGGGCGGGGATTGGGAGAGTATTTGTTTTCTCGTAGACAACGGTAGACGTTTTCGGCATCGACGATCGCATCATCGACCGCAGATCCGATCGCCACTGCCAAACCGCCCAGGGTCATCGTGTTCAACCCTTGTCCGAGCCAGTTGAGCGCCAGCACCCCGATCAATAAGGACAAAGGCAAAGCCGCCAAACACACCGCTAAGTTGCGCCAATTCATCAAGAACGGAGTCAGGATTAAGGCAACGATAATGCTGCCTTCGATTAATGCCTCTCGCACATTGTCGATCGACGCATCAATGTAAGTTTCTTGTCGAAACGTCGTGGTAACCTGAATGCCTTCTGGTAATCCTGCTTTCACCTCGGTCATCGCGGTTTCAACAGCGCGGGTAACGGTGGATGTGTCGGCTTGCGGCTGTTTGTTGACGATCGCGACGACTGCTTGCTGAGTATTGACGCTGGCATCCCCACGCTTCACGGCTGCCCCAATTTTCACATCGGCTACATCTGTAATTCTGACAGGCGTGCCATTGCGGGCAATAATCACAGATTGCTTTAAAGCTTCAATGTCTTCGATTCGCCCGATGCCTCGAATCAATTTTTCGCGATCGGGCGTAATCAAATAACCACCTGGTGCATTCACGTTTGCCGCTGCCACTGCGTCTGATACATTTTGGAGAGATACGTTGAACGCTTGTAGTTTTTCTGGAGCCACAGAACTTGATACTGCCGCACATCGCCACCAAATACAATGACTTGCGTGACTCCTGGCACTGCCAGCAGGCGATTTGTGACTTGCCAATCGACAGTGCGCCGCACCTCCATTAAGTCACTTGTTTTGGATGTAAAGGCGTAAGTGACGATCGTGCCAATGGGTGAACTGATGGGAGCTATCTGCGGAGTCTCAATCCCTTCCGGCAGTTTACTTTGAGCGGACTGTAATCGCTCCGTCACAAGTTGTCTGGCTTGATAAATATCGGTGCCCCAGTTGAAAACCACCCGCACTACCGAAATACTAGCTGCACTAGAAGACCGCACTGCGGAAACTCTGGGTGTACCATTGATCGCGCTCTCGATCGGCAACGTCACCAGCGACTCTACTTCTTCAGGCGCGAGTCCCGGTGCTTCGGTTTGAATTTCAACCTGCGGCGGCGCAAAGGTGGGAAACACATCCAGCGGCATCTGAATGATGGTGCGAAAAATCCAGAAGGTGATGACGATCGCGCCCAAAATTACTAACCAGCGGCGAGCGATCGCCCACTGAATGATGGAACTCAGCATGACGATTTACCTAGCGCGGTTGATGAGGATGATCTGGTGCTGGCTTTGGTGAAGGCGGCGTTGGCAGGATGCGAACATCGTAGTCAGTTAAGCTTAGGTCATTGAGGGATTCATGACTTGTATGACCATTGGACAATGGAACGAACGCCTTGCGGTTGCGACGATTTGCCCACACCATTCCAGCCCCAAATGCACCTGCCATAATCGCTCCTCCCACAGGAATCCCAACCCACCAAGGAATTGCAGGCTGTGAGTTAGCGACTGGTGCAGAGTTCGTTTCTCCGTGATCAACAGTTGGTTTACTACCGCCGCGCAGCGATTGAGCATACAACTGGTTAGCGCGTTGAGTCACAATCTGATCGCCATCAAACAGCCCGTTTTTAACCTCAACAAACTCGCCTGATTCTCTACCTAATGTGACTTCTGTAGGTTGAAACGCAGTGCCGTTTTGCACAAACACGATCGTCTTTTTATCGTTTGTTGTCACCAATGCTGACTTAGAAATTGCTAACAGTGCAGCGGGAGTACGGTCTGTTAAAACTTCTAACTCCGCAAACATCCCCGGCTTCAGAACTCCATTTGGATTATCCAACTGGGCTTTCACAGATACCACGCGGGTTTCGCCTTGGACAACAGAACCAATGACGCTAATTTGTCCTTGAAACGTGCGATTGGGCAAGCTGGCAACTTTCATCTGGACTCGTTGCCCGGTTTGAATGCGATCGAGGTCTTTCTCATAGACGTTGGCGCTCACTTGAACATTGCTGCCATTGATGATCGTCATCACCTTCTTGCCTGCGTCCTCGCCCGATTCACCCGTGGTGGTTTCACGATCGACAACTGTGCCTGAAATGGGAGCCGTGATCGCGATCGTGCCGTCCTGATTCGCACTTGCGCCGAGTTGTCGCAGGCGAGTTTGGTAGGTTTCTCCACTAATCTGCACCCGTGATTGAGCCACCTGCACAGCCGATCCCGCCCGTTGCAGTTGTGCCGCCGCTTCCGAAACCTCTAATCGACTTGCGGCTTTGGTGAGAGCCGCTTTTGCTTCGGCAAGTTTAGTTTCTGACTCCAGGAATGTCCGGCGAGGAAGTGCGCCACTGGCAGCCAGTTCCCGGTCTTTGTCGAACCGCTCCTGAGCAAAACTGAGTTGCGTCCGAGCTTGAGCCACATCTGTCGCAGCAATTTTCTGTTGTTGAGCAAAGTTTTGCTGTGCCAGTCGCAAGTCTGCCTGTGCTTGTTGAGTAGAGCCGATCGCCTCCGATCGACGGTCTAACGCAGTGGTTCGCAGTTCTGCCAATTCTGGGCTGGTCATGATGGCAACTGCTTGACCCGTGGTCACTTTATCTCCTGGCTGCACCAATAGGCGTATCACGGTTCCTTTAACTGGCGTGGTCACTTCCACCTGTTGGTTGGGCAGAGATTCGATTTGTCCAGTGGTTTTGATGCCAAACGCCAAGCGTTGACGAGAGACGGATTCCACCTTCAAGCCGAGTCGCTTCATCGTCTCCACATCGACCTGAATGGCATCTGCCGATTGAGCCGAGTGACTTTCTCCCTGAAATTCGTTGCCGTGCCCACCGTGAGCCAAAACGCGCATCGGAGTCGATAGGAGCAGCAACATGAGGAGGGAGACTGTCATCCGGGCGGTCGCTTGTTGAGAGAGGTGATTCATTGACAGGTTCCTTCGCACAGCACTTAACTACCAGCGTTTCAGGTCGCGATGAAATTAAGATGAAATCTCTTAGCCAGAACTATTGTTTGTACCAAGCTTGCTTCCACTGCTGCATTTGCTTGATTTCAGTTTTCTGAGAGGCAATGATTTCTTGGGCCAGCTTCTTGATCTCAGGACGCTTCGATTTGCTTAAGGCATCCTGCGCCATCACCACTGCGCCTTCATGGTGGGGAATCATGGCGTTGAGAAACCGCGGATCAAACTGAGCATCTGCCGCACCCAAATCCATGTTCATCATCATGCCTTTCATTTGATCTTGAGACATGGGCATAGAACGACCCATTTTTGAGTTGTAAGCGACTGGCTCTGCACTAGCTTTGGGATACCAGGCTTGCCGCCATTGCTTCATCTGGTTGATTTCTTTGTCTTGAGCTTTTATGATGTCAGCCGCCAGCTTTTGGATTTCAGGACGCTTGGATTTCTGCTGCGCTTCTTTTGCCATTTGAACAGCTCCCTGATGATGGGGAGTCATGGCATCGACAAATCGCAGGTCAAAGTCGGCATCGGCTGGACCCATGTTCATCGCCATCTTGCCCATACTGCTGTGATCCATGCCTTGTATAGAGCCAGCATCAGTCGCAGCAGGACTAGGGGCTTGTGCTTGGTTTTTAGCAGAGGTACAGGCATTCAAGACGCTGCTGGTGGCGATCGCTCCTAGCGTCAGAGCCAGAAAGCCTGTTTTTGCGAAGAAATTGTGTGACATACGTTCGTTGTGACTTGTGATAGAGGGTTAAAAGAGCGATGTTGTTATTCTGAATACTCCAGTTAACTGGAGAGTCAAGTAGTCAAACTTTCCAAGTCTAGAAACCATTTGAAAGCGTGAGTCAATATCAAATTGGCACCTTTCTCAAGGTTGCACACAGTTGTGAAATTAGGATGAAATCGCTCTCGCTCAAAAGCGTGAATTTATCTCTCTTTCGGAGGAGAGACGTAATTACTTCAGTGCGTCCTTAGGGTGAAGCGTGGGAACAAATCAGTTCTCACGTATTATTAGTTCGTCAGGAGGTGAATTATGACTGCAACTCAATCTCACCAATCCCTACTTAAAACTTGCATTGAGGCTTGTTTTGACTGTCTACGAGACTGCGAGAACTGTGCGACATCTTGCCTAGACAGTGACATGGTGCAAATGATGGCTCAGTGCATTAAGCTGTGCCGCGATTGTGCGGATACATGCGACATCTGTGCCCGGTTTATGGCTCGCAATTCTGACCTTCACGCTCAACTGTGCGGTGTGTGTGCGGAAGCTTGCGATCGCTGTGCCGCTGAGTGCGAGAAGCATGACAACGACCACTGTAAACGATGCGCCCAATCTTGTCGTCGCTGTGCTGAATCCTGCCGTCAGATGGCAGCAGCAATGGCGTGAGACCCATTCATTGGCGATGGCAAAATTCTGCAACCGCTGTCTACAAGCAGAACGGTTGCAGAATTTTGCGTGATGCAGTCCTGCGAGACGCTCGTAAAACTTTTGTCGTTACCCCTTGACTCTCCAGCGTGCTAGACACTTCAAGATGGAATCAGTTGAAAATTAAGAGGGTTTGAATCATGACACTTGAATTAACCGTTCCCAATATGGCTTGTTCTGCCTGTAGCGAAACCATCACTCAAGCAGTAAAGGCGATCGATGCTATTGCTACGGTTCACGCTGATCCCAAAACCAAGCTTGTCAAGGTTGAAACGCAAGCTTCTGAATCTGTCATTAAGCAGGCGATTACCGATGCGGGCTATACGGTTGCATAGGAGTAGATCAATGGAAAATACGACACTCAAATTGCGAGGCATGAGTTGTGCCTCCTGCGCTAATAACATTGAAAATGCGATTCTCTCTGTGCCTGGAGTGCAAGCGTGTAGCGTTAACTTTGGAGCGGAACAAGCTGCGGTCACTTATGATCCGGGCAAAACTGATGTAGCTGAAATGCAGGAAGCGGTGGATGCTGCTGGATACTCAGCTCTACCGATGCAAGACAATGTACTG
>JAYVFW010000084.1:0-5925 GCA_043772715.1 Phormidesmis sp.
CACTGGCTTTATTACGACCTTTGCAAGCTTAAAACTTGGCGGTGGTGGAAGCTCTGCTGACACTACGAAAGCCGCTGCCGGGATAGGTGAAGCTCTGATCGCAACTGCCGCTGGGATGATTGTCGCAATCATGTCTCTAGTCATTTTTCGAGTCATGGTAACTCTACAATCTCGTCAGGTTGATTATTTTGAAAGAGTTGGCAGCGAGTTGGAGTTAATCTATCGTGAGATTTGGTATGAGCCGACGTTTCATGGCAACACCCACCAGGCTTGTAGCGATTATCCAATCCCAAGCAATATGCAGCTAATTGACAGCCAATGAGTAGTTTCTAAAATGCTGTTCACGCTTAATAAAAGCTGCTTTAACAGCACTAAAGTCTACAGAGTTTGAAATTAACAATGGTATGAGTGATGCGACTTAACTCACAGCAAAAGAAATCAGAGATGCCAGAAGTCAATCTGGTGCCGATGATGGATGTGTTAATGACTATCTTGACATTCTTCATTCTCATTGCGATGACATTAACCACGCAACAAACCGTTAATGTCACATTACCTAGCACGAGTGCTGGCGCGATCGAAACCAAAGAACCCGACCCCCTAATCGTCGGACTCAATCTGCAAAATCAAATCATTTTGGCAGAAAAGCCAGTTTCTTCTGACGAATTAGGTCAACAGGTGCAATCCTACCTGGCTCGAAACCCCAAAGGAGTCGTGATTCTCAAAGCTGACAGCAAGATCCCTTACGAGCAAGTCGTTAAGCTGTTGGGCACCATGCGCGACATGGGTGGCGATCGCGTATCGTTGGCGATCGAAGGCAACTAGTAGGGGCATGGCACCGCCGTGCCCATTGACTTACAAATAACCGACATCATCTAATTCACAATTCTTATTCACCTTGAGCCGTCTGGGTCGGAAACGCTCCTGGCTGCACCGTGACCGTAGCCGATCGACCGTTGCGATTAACTTCTACTTGCAGTGATCCCCCTACAGAGCTGGCTTCTACCGCATTCTGAACCTGATCGGCTGTCTCCACTGCCTGACTGTTGATCTTTTTAATCACGTCTCCTGCACGCAGCCCAGCCTTCGCCGCCGGAGAATTTTTCATCACACTATAGATCAAAATCCCGCGATCGTCTTGCACTGAGAGATTGGCTTCTCGATCGTTGTTAATCTGTTTTTTCAGTTCAGGAGTCAGCGTCGTCATCCGAATTCCTAAATAGGGGTGATTCACTTTTCCAGTAGCAATCAACTGCTGCGAAATTTTTTGCGCCGTATTGATCGGAATCGCAAACCCCAACCCTTGAGCGCCTCCCCCAATAATGGCAGTGTTCATCCCAATCACATCACCGCGCTGATTTAGTAGAGGCCCCCCCGAATTGCCAGGGTTGATCGCGGCATCGGTTTGAATAAAGCTCACCCGCTTGTCAGGCACGCGCACTTCAGCGCTGGTGCGACCCGTCGCGCTAATAATTCCGGCAGTCACCGTGTTGTCTAACCCTAATGGATTGCCGATCGCGATCGCCCACTCACCCGGACGCAACTGATCTGAGTTTCCGATCGTCACAACGGGCAGATTAGTTGCCTGAATTTTGACAACCGCCACATCAGTCACAGGGTCTTGACCCAACACCTTGCCCTGAAACTCTCGCCCGTCTTTAAGCTTTACAGAAACTGTGTCTGCACCATTCACGACGTGAGAATTGGTTAAAATCAGTCCTTCCCCATTAATAATGAAGCCTGACCCGGTGCCTCGCTCAACTCTGGTAGACGGCGCATCGGGCAACTCTGAGCCAAAAAATTGTCGGAAAAAGGGATCGTTAAAAATGGGCGGAATCTGAGTTTTGACCGTTCGAGACGAATTGATTCGCACAACTGCAGGTCCGACTCGCTCGACTGCCGCCGCAATAAAGTTAGGATCTGTAGCAGAAAGAATAGCACCCGTACGGCTCTGAGCCACCTGCATTTCAGCAGCTTGGGCAATAGCAGGCTGCACCACTGGCATCGGGTTTGATGAAGACAACCAACGATCGCCGATCAAAACAGTTCCGGCTCCGACAAGCGGCAACATCAGATAAATTGCAGGCTGCTTCCAAGAAAATCTGCGGGGTTTAAAGGTTGAATGAGAGTCGGAATCGTGGGGCATTTTCATTAAATTTTAATTCTCCTTGGCAATAACTATAAATTTAAGTAGCTTGAATCTAAACTGTCTTTATGACGATCGAGTTGCGATCGCGTCACATACCTATTAACCTCACGGTCGATCTTGGATATTGACGCTCACCCCACTCAATTTGCTCCCTGTTTTTTAAATTGGTTAAACCGTCATTGCAAGTTCATGCCTGAAACATGAGATTGACAAGCCCGCTCGATACGCTATAACCACAGGTGAATGAATGGTATAGGAGCGAGTTGATTGCCGCGATCTATCTAAAATCACCCTATCTGAATGCCAGCCCTTGCGGCGCTCAAAAGATAGGGCGATGGGGATCAGGTGCGGTCTTCTCGCTCTTTTTTATATTTTATACAGCGTTTCACGATCCGGTAAGATTCAGTGCGATCGGCTCTAGATTTAGATTAAACTCGGCTCAATGAACGCTCACACAAATCTCTTAGTTTCCATTGACTAAATCTCATTACTTGAATTTTCTTGGTTGCATTCGGTGAGAAAGATCAAATTGCTAATCTATCAATCGAGTAGTTTGAAGGAATGTAACCTGAAGCGCATCATTGATAGAAAAATACACCATTGAGCAGATTTTTCTGCAAACCTCTGATTTAGAAATTGAGCGTTTGAGTGTCTTAAAATCTATCGCGATCGGCTTTGCAAGTTTCTGAAAAATCGAATGTAAAAAAATCACAGCATCAGTGTAATATAAATTAAATGGCTAACATTGAGTCAGGAAACGTTTCCTAAATCAAGTTAGTAAGGTTAAGTCGAGTAAACTCATCTTCATTATTTCAGACTCAAGTTGATGACTAAAAAGAAAAAGATTGAACCCCTTATAGGCGAAGCCCTTCTCAAGAAAGTCAGAGAGCTAGAGACTCTGACCAAAGAGGAAAAGGCGCGCGAGTGTGGCTATTACACCGTGACCAAGAACGGGGTTGAGCGAGTCAATATGATGAAGTTCCTAAACGCCCTGATCGATGCAGAAGGAATTGAACTCGACGGCAAACAAAACACCAACGGACGGGGTGGGCGCAGCGCTAGCTATCGCATCAATGTTCAATCTAATGGGAACTTGCTGATTGGTGCCGCCTACACTAAACAAATGGAACTGCGCCCCGGAGATGAGTTTGAAATCTCTCTAGGGCGAAAGCACATTCACCTTCGTCAAGTTGACCGTCAAGACGAAGCTTCTTAAAGTTGATTGTTCTCTCATTTGAGGGTCTTGAGCAAGATTCTCTCGGTGATTCCTGTTAACTGTATTAATGTGAGAAGGTGGCTCTTGACCTCGCAGAGCGTTAACCTCTTAGTTTTTTGCTGATTTAGTTTTATGGAAAATGTTGATTGGCTAACCGTAGTGCCCGCCGGACTCGCGATCGCCATTTTTGTCGGCGGTATGTTGATGATGTTTACTGGCATCTGGACTGCCCGTAACAAGTAAGGGCTTCAATCGGGTTAGATTTTGTCAGCCAGAGACTTAAGCCCTTGATTTAAATCGACAGGCAAATCTAAGTTAATCTGTGCCTGAGTCAAAATCGACAGGTAGGGCGTAAGTGCTTCGCGAGTTAGCGCTAATTCGCACGCTAACGTTACATTTTTTTGCGTCAGCAAACCCAAAAGCTGATGAGGCTTTTCGCGCGAGACAACAGGCAGTTGGTGAATGCCTTGGGCAGCCATGCGATCGAGCGCCTCGTTCACCAGCTCGTCAGGGTAAGTATAGAGGATCTCTTTAGTACAGATTTCTCCAATCGTTTGAGTCGTCAAAGAATGATCTAACAGGCAGACTTTGGTTTGAGTTTGTTCAAAACGGGCGATCGTGCGGTTGATATCTTGCAGCGTGATAATCCCAATCAGTTGATCATCGGCATCTACGATCAGCGCACTGTGAAGACGTTGCTCTGTGAGAGAAAGCCCCGCTTGCAGCAGAGGCAATGACTGCGGCAACATTGCAAAGTTTTGCTGCATTGCCTCACCTACCAGCATTGCGCTTAAAACTTTTTGAACTCGGTCTTGCTCAGGGTCAGACTCGATTTGCTTCAGATTTGAGCCTCGTTCTGGGCGGTGATTGAGCCGCTCTGCCAGCCAAGCACTTAACCCAACGGCTGCCATCAGGGGCAACACAATTCGATAGTCACGAGTCATTTCAAACAGCAGCAAAATCGAGGTCAGCGGCGCATTGACACTCGCCGCCAAAACTGCCGCCATGCCCACCATCGCGTAAGCAGGAGGAGCCGCAATGCTAGAAGCAAACCAGGGCAATGCAAACGGCAAAACTTTTCCATAAGCGGCTCCTAGGGTTGCGCCTAAAAACATGGCTGGGGCAAAGACTCCGCCGACTAAGCCGCTCCCTAAACTCACTGCCGTTACTAATAGCTTGACGACCAGCAAGGTGAGCAGCAGCCCTAGTGAGAACTCGACATCTCGCAGCATCGCCTCTACGGTTTCGTAGCCGACTCCTAAAATTTGGGGCAGTTGCAGCGCGACTAGCCCAACACACAGCCCACCGATCATCGGGTGAATCTCTCGTGGCAGTTTGCCAAACCAGACAAATCCTGGAATTTGTCCTTTAAAGCAGTCTTGCGCCCATTTTAGAGATTGGGTGTAAGCGATCGACACCAAACTTGCAAATAGCCCTAACCCCAAATAGAGCGGCAACTCTAACAAGCTGCGAACTTCATAAGCGGGGAGATCAAAAGCAGGTTGAGATCCTAAACCAATCTGAGCAACCAGAGCCGATACTACGGCTGCCAGCAGGACAACACTGGCCGCAGAAGTCGCAAATGTCGTCCCCAAAACGACTTCTAGGGCAAAAAAGACCCCGGCGATCGGAGCGTTAAACCCGGCTGCTAGCCCTGCTGCTGCCCCGGCTCCCAATAGCAGACGCTGCCGTTCTTGAGAAACCCGCAGAGCCTGCCCCAACAGAATGCCTAAATTTGCTCCAATTTCGACGCTGGGTCCTTCGGGCCCAAGCGATGCTCCTGACCCCAGCGACACGGCGGCAGCCACCATTTTCGTCACCGGACGAATCACGGGGACTTCTTGCCCTGCATGAACGGCAGCAATGAGAGAAGAAATGCCAGGGCCAAAATCTTTCCAGCACCAGCGCATCAGCCCAACCACAATGCCGCCTAATGTGGGGACGCACGCCAACGTCCACGCGCCCAAATGAGCGATCGTACCCATGAAGTTTTCTAACATCAAATGATGAAGAAGCTCAATCAAGTAGCGAAACGCCACCACGCCCATTCCGGCTCCGCCCCCAATCACGACTGCTAGAATCAGCACGATCGTTTCTGGAGAAGATTGCAGACGGTTTAAAGTGCTAACAAACGGAGGGGCGGTAGGCGATAAAGTCGGTGGATCAGGCAGCGAGACTTTTAGCGGAGAGAGAGGCATTCGAGACTAATCACTAAATACATTAAATTTTATTTCTAACTCTCATTGTCAGTCATAGATCCTAGCTTAAGACAAGCGAGTTTAGAATCTGTGAGGAGCGGAAAGCCAATCTTCAAAAAACGTGAGTAAACTAAGTAGGTAAGAGTGAGCGATCGTAGCGAAAGATGATCCGTATCTTAATAGTTTGGGAAGTGTCTCAAAACTAAGCCAAAATAGTTAGAGTTCTTGCTGCAAATTTCCCTCAGTTTTAAAGCCGCTTGTTTGAGAAATTTGGCGTTGCTGAATGCAAATATGAATTGCCCCCCTAGCCCCCCAAGTTTGAGGGGAACCAGAATCTTAAAGTCCCCCAAAATTGGGGGATT
>JAYVFW010000085.1:0-5917 GCA_043772715.1 Phormidesmis sp.
GGTTGAGGTGACAAAGATTTGTTTCTTCATAGGTGTGCGGGATCACGGCGACCGTAAACCAAGATCCAGCAGGATCACAGTTAGCCACGGTCAAACTAATGCCGTTAACTGCCACGCTTCCTTTAGGGAGAATGTAGCGGGCAACTCGCTGACTCGTGGTCGTAAACGTCATCTCCCAAGAGCTTGCGGTCTGCACTGCCGATTTGAGCGTTCCTGTCCCGTCAATGTGCCCGGTGACAAAGTGACCGCCCAGCTTGCTGCCAACGCGCAAAGAGGTTTCGAGATTGACCTGCTGATTGCCCGTCATCTGAGACAGCGTGGTGCGTTCGGTCGTTTCGGGAGAGACAACTGCCACAAATCCTAATGCCAGAATTTCAGTCACGGTGAGGCAAACTCCATCAACGGCAACACTATCGCCGATCGCTAAGTCTTTTAAAATTAGGGCGGCTGTGGAATTTGAGCAGGCAATCTGAAGATGTTCAGATCCTAAAGTTTGAAGGGTGCCAACGGTTTGAATCAGTCCTGTAAACACGAGTCTTAAAGGGGTGTAAAGGATCAGAATTTTAGCAATAATCTACGATAGAGTTTTGGCGGCGAGAGTCTAGAGTCTAGGAGTTAAGGATTCATGGACTAGCTTAAATATTAATCTTTCTCAGAAACTTGATGGAATTGAGAAGTCTGCTTTATTTTGTCAAATTCTGAAGCGGATCATTTAGGATCAGGGCAGAGATCAGGGCATACTTAGTATTACATCCCTGCTTGAGTATCCCCAAAGCGGATGTGCTAAACATTCGGCTGACTCTGTGTTATTCACGAATCTAACGTTTCTCTTGGTTCAAGTGTTCTAGAGGCTATACCGATGATTGAAATGAAGGTCGCTGGAATTGCATTGGACGCGGCAACTCGCAGCCCGATCGTACTTCTCAAAGATGGAACTGACCGCCGAGCACTCCCGATTTATATCGGGCAAGATCAGGCAAAAGCCATTATCAGCGCTCTAGAAAACCAGACACCCCCACGTCCCCTCACCCACGATCTATTCGTCAATTTGATGGAGTCGTGGGAAATGACCCTGGATCGAATCGTTATTCACTCTCTGCAAGATAATACGTTTTACGCGGTGCTAATTGTGCACCAGGGGGAGGCGAAGCGAGAAATTGATGCGCGTCCCAGCGATGCGATCGCGATTGCCATTCGCACCAATAGCCCGATTTGGGTGATGGAAGAAGTCATTGCCGACGCTTCAATTCCGGTCGATCGCGATGCCGACGAAGCCGAGCGCAGAGCTTTCCGCGAGTTTCTCGACCAACTTAGCCCCGAAGATTTTAGCCAGCGAGGGCGATTTAGCAGTGGCGAGGCACAGTAAAGAAGTTAGTGGATTATCGTCGCTTTGGTCAAACCAATCTTTCTCTGTCGGTCTTCTCACTGGGAATGATGCGCTGTTTGGCATCTGAAGACATTGCCGAACAAACGATTAGACGTGCGATCGAGCTAGGCATTAATCACCTAGAAACCGCTAGAGGCTATGGCAAAAGTGAACAGTTTTTAGGGGCGGCATTGCAAAATGAACTGACCCGATCGCAGCTTTACATCACCACAAAAATTGCGCCGACTCCCGATGCAGAGACGATGGAACGCGCGATCAACGAGTCGTTGCAGCGATTGAGCGTGGATTATCTAGACACCCTTGCCATTCACGGCTTAAACACTTGGGAGCATCTAGCCTGGGTAGAAGCTGAGAATGGCTGTATGCAAGCGGTGCGGCAAGCTCTGGCAGATGGACGGATTCGCCACGTTGGGTTTTCGACGCACGGATTTTTAGACGTAATTTTAGCCGCGATCGCCACCAATCTTTTCGAGTTTGTCAATCTGCACTACTCGTTGTTTTTCCAACGCAATCAGGTCGCGATCGAGTTTGCTGCTCAGAAAGATATGGGCGTATTTATTATCTCGCCTGCCGATAAAGCCGGGTTACTCTACACTCCTCCGCAAACGCTGATTGGCCTCTGTGCGCCCTTTTCTCCCTTGGAGTTGAACTATCGATTTCTTCTTAGCAATCCGGCGATCACGACTCTCAGCGTCGGAGCCGCTAACCCAACAGAACTCGATCTACCACTGATGGAGGCAACTCAGTTTCTAGAGGCTGAAGCAGCTAGCGCACTAGCCCGTCTGCAAACCCACCAAGCCCAGACCCTCAAAACTGATTTGTGCAGCCAGTGTTATGCCTGTTTGCCTTGCCCCGAAGGCATTCATATTCCAGAAGTTTTGCGATTGCGAAACTTGACGATCGCCTACGATATGACTCGCTTTGGTGAATATCGCTATCGGATGTTTGAGAATGCTGGGCACTGGTTTCCGGGCAACAAAGCAAATCGGTGTAATGACTGTGGCGATTGTCTGCCGCGCTGTCCAGAAAACTTGGATATTCCGACGCTTTTAAGAGATACTCATCAGCGATTAAACGGCAAACCCGCTCGGCGGTTGTGGCAAGACTGAATCTACCGCCAATAGGGTCGTCCTTTCCAAAAGACTCCGACGACGACTCCAACTAGCGAAATCACGCTGATGTCAGGAACCAGGGCAGTGGGGAGCGGCACAAACGACTTCAGCAGCAGCCACAGCGCCACACAGGGAACGAGCGCCCACAGCGTCGAATTTGTGATCATCACCTGGCGAAACCAGCGTTCTAAAACTGCGACAGCCAGTGCCCCAATTCCCACCGGAGCGGCGAGTTCGATCAGCACCCCGATCGGGGAACTCAGCAGCTTAGTCAAAAGATTCAAAATCACAGGTACCGAAACAGCCGTCCGTACGAGCAAAACATCAAAGGCGATCGCTATCAAAACCGTCATCAAGGAAACCTGGAGTAAGGAGATCCACGGCAGAAACTTTAAGCGGCGGAGGGGGTCATTCATAGCATTTGATTCAGAAAGTTGACGATCATCTCATGCACTTTTTATACCAGCGATTTAGAACAAAGATACAGTTACATTGCAGCAATGATCCCGAAACCAGTCTTAAACTAGAGAAAAGGATAGGTACGCCTCGATCTTCTGACTATGATGGGGGAGAGCGATCGCGAGATTTCATCCGCTATAGTTCTACACGAGTTTTGAACGCATAAATCACGGCGGAGCAATGCAACAACCGTTCCAGACACCAACAGCCTGGTCAAAAACGCTGATCAAAGTCAGTTTGCTCCTGGTCACGATCGGGGCAAGTCAGCAAGCCATTTCCGCAGAAATTCCTCCTAATGTCACCGCATATTTGTCTACTCAAGCTGCCCTACAACCTTCTTTAGAACCCCTTGATTTCAGTCAAGTCCAGCAGGGTAAGTGTGGCGCAGCGGCTACTTTGGGTGTGACAGATCAATCTATTTCTCAATCCAATCTCACGATTCCCAGCTTTTGGTGGACGCGCGATCAAATCTCGGCTCAACCTCAGTTTGGCAGCAAATTGTTAGATACCTGGCTCGCTTGCCCTGGTCAAACTGATAGTGCCAGCAGAGTTGATTTCATCGTCAATCAACAAGTGTGGAGTCTATTAGATTATTTAGATCGCTATGGCGTTGTTCAGCAGCTCGGCAAAGTTGCTAGGGGCTTTGGCTACAATACGCGCGTCTTTAACCGCCAAGGAGGGCTGTTAGCCGCCTACACCTGTAATTTTGCAGCCGATAATGGGGTTGCGACAAGGGAACTCACGGATAGACAGCGCGGGGTGAAAGTTGCTTCAGCCGACTTGTCTAATTCTTTGCCAGCGCTGGATTCTGCGATCGTTTGCAATCTAGCTCTCGACTCTTCTGGTAGAGCGGGTTTCCGAGTGCGCCCTAGCCCGCTTGACGGACTTTCTCCCAGAGGGTCTGGTACGATTCAACCGTAGATTTGGGCAGGGGTTCTAGAAACTCACTGCGATCGAGCAGCGTCTGCGACGGCGATAACAAAGCATTTTTTTGTAACGCTTCGGGAAACGTCGCTAGGTCGAGCGCGTTAAGGATCGGCGATGCGGCATCACTCAGCAAGGAAAGCTGGGGTGCAATTTCAGGAGTCCAGCAGAAGTTGATCCACTGTGAAAGCAACGCTTGTGTCGCTGGCGATGTCTGACTAGCGATCGGCTGAACCCATAAGTCTGACCACAGCGCCGTCCCCGATGAAGGAAAGACTCCTACGATCGGTTGACTGCGCTGCATCAAGGGCAATACGTCAGTAGACCACCCCACCGCAAGCCAGGTATCTCCTAACAGCAAGGGTTGCAGATAATTGTCAGAACTGTAGAACTTGACCTGCTGGTGCAGCGATCGCAGTTCAGGTTCTAACGAAGGAACGGTTTTGAGGTCGATCGTGTTGTAAGACTTGCCTAACCGCTTCAGGGTCAGACCAATCACTTCTCGCGGCTGGTCGAGCAACGAAATGTGTCCTCGCAGATCGTCTCGCCACAGATCACTCCAATCGGTTGGAGGCTGAAGATTCTTTTCGCGAAAGAGGTCGCTGCGATAGAGAATGACGGTGCTGCCCCAACGATAGGGAGCCGCCCAAACAGCGCCCTTGGGGTCAAGCAAACCTTGCTGATTGCGAGTCACGATCGTTCGCCACTTAGCAGGCATTTGTTGCCACTGCTGCCACAAGCTGGAGTCAAGGGGCTGAATTAGCTTTTGCTGAATTGCGGTTTCTAACCAAAAATCGCCTAACGTGACGAGATCGGCGGGGGTGGCTGTCGAAGGTTGGCTGATAAAAGGAATCTCGATCGCAAATCGCTGCGGAGGTGTCTGATTTCTAGGTTGCTTCCAGGTTTGCAAGAGCGTAAACAGCGCTTGCAGTTGAGATTCTGGTTTGAAATCTAGGTTGACCGACTGCCCCGGCAAGCTTTTACGAAACGCACCGACTAGCTGCGCGGGCACTGAGTTTTTCAGCAGTCTGATCGTCAGCGCTGTCTGATCCTGACGATTGCATCCAGCTAACAGCGTTCCTAGTGCCAGCGCTCCTGCCCCGGTCAAAAACGATCGTCGCTCCATTCTATTCCCCCTACTTTTTTTTCTCGACTCCGAACCCGACCAGCGTGATTATTGAAGGAGCCTTGCCTTCATCTCGCTGATAAGTGACGATCGTCCGCAGTCGCAAATTGGGAGAAAGCAATCGCATCTGATCAACCGCCACTGATCGCTTGTAGTGAGTCGTCATTTCTAACGTTTGACGCGTGGGTTGATAAGTAAAGCGACCTGCGATCGACCCAGATTCTGAGTAGCCTTCGTCTCGCAAATAAAGTCCCTGAATTACTTCACCATCAGCCACTTCAGCCGCGAGAGGAAGGGGCAGTTTTGGGTGGGGTTCTACAGAAGCAACAGAGTGATCAGGCACAAACAAAGCGTTAAGATTCATCGCTACCCGCTCGTCTTTGTCAGATACGGTGTTGAAGGCGATCGCGAATCCAGAAAGCGGCTTCTCTGCTTCTGCCGATCGAGAAAAATCAACCTGAGAAGAACCTGAAGATTGACTTACAGAATCCAGAATGCGCTGTTTTTCTTCCTCGGTTAGTGCATTCACTTGAAACTCGGTGTAAGACCGCTCAATCTCCCCAGTTTGAACAAAATGATAGGTTCTTTCTGTGGTCCAAAATCCAGTGCAGACTGCAAAAAACTCTTGAAGGGTTAGCATTCGCTTTATTCAAATTCGTCAATCAATACTCTCAAGATCTAGTCAAAGATGCCTACTCTGGAGAGCGTCTCAGGGCAATCATCCTTAAAAGCATAACATTATGATCCGAAAGCTTCGTTTTGCAAAACTCAATCATTTGTTTTGAGTCCATAGAAACCCTTAAGTTTTTATCAGGACTTACGCATTTTGACCAAAACCTCGGAGGTTTAAGCCACTCTGTCGGTCACGATGCTTGATTCTTGGTTAAAACCTCCGAGGTTTGCGTAAGT
>JAYVFW010000086.1:0-5915 GCA_043772715.1 Phormidesmis sp.
CAAAATCATCCAGAGTGGGGAAAGGGGCGCGATTGGCTAGGCATCTACGACGAGTGCTGCAAGATTCTCTGGGAAGAAATCGACTACCTCAATGAAGGACGCAACGCAGATACGTTCCGCCGCAATTTTAGAGGTATGGATTGGGTAAAAGTGCCCAGAGTCTATTGGCGCTATACGTCTCCTCGTGTTTTGACTTTGGAGTATGCACCGGGGATCAAGATTAGTCATTATGAAGCCCTAGAAGCTGCCGGACTCGATCGTAAAGAACTCGCCCAAATGGGTGCTAGAGCCTATTTACATCAACTGCTTGACAATGGCTTTTTTCACGCTGATCCCCACCCCGGAAACCTTGCGGTCAGTCCCGATGGCTCTCTGATTTTCTATGACTTTGGCATGATGGGGCAGGTGCAAGCAATCACTCGTGAAAAGCTGTTAGATACCTTCTTTGGGATCTCTCAGAAAGATGCCGATCGCGTCGTTGAGTCACTGATTGCACTCGGAGCCTTAGCCCCTACTGATGATATGGGTCCGGTGCGGCGATCGGTGCAGTTCATGTTAGACAACTTCATGGACAAACCATTTGAAGATCAGTCCGTGAGCGCTATCAGCGACGATCTCTATGAAATTGCCTATGATCAGCCGTTTCGCTTTCCTGCTACATTTACTTTTGTGATGCGTGCTTTTTCGACCTTAGAGGGCGTGGGCAAAGGCTTAGACCCAGAGTTTAACTTTATGGAGGTTGCAAAACCTTTTGCAATGCAGCTTATGACCAATGGAAATTCTTCCTCGGAAGCCGGGAGCCTGTTGAATGAATTAAGTCGTCAGGCTGTGCAGGTCGGCAATACTGCCTTTGGGCTGCCCCGCCGCATCGAAGACACGCTAGACAAGCTAGAGCGAGGCGATATTCGCGTTCGGGTGCGCTCGACTGAGACTGATCGGGTTTTACGGCGCATCAGTGGCGTAAACATGGGAACCAACTATACCCTGCTGACCTCTGCATTTACGGTTTCAGCGACTATTTTGTTTGTCAATGGCTATCCCTGGTTAGCGCTCGCCATGGCAGTTGCCGCGCTTGCTGCCACGATCGTGTTGATTCGATTGCTGATTAAGCTCGATCGCTATGAGCGAATGCCCTAAACTAAAATGTCTTTAACTACCCTCGCCCAGCCATGAAACGCCTTTTTACAGGGATGACTGACACGGGTTTGATCCGTGCTGTCAACCAGGATGCCTATTACCTCGATCCAGATGGGCGTTTTTTTGTAGTGGCAGATGGCATGGGCGGACACGCAGGTGGGCAAGAAGCGAGCCGTCTAGCCACACAAGCGATTCAGTCTTGTTTAAACACGGGTTGGAACTCAACGCTCTCTTCAGAAGATTTGCTAGAAAAATCACTGTTAGAGGCAAATCAGGCGATATTAGACGACCAAAAGCAGCACCCAGAGCGATCGGATATGGGCACGACCGCAGTGGTTGTGATCTTTCGCGATCAGCAGCCCTTGTGCACTCATATTGGTGACTCGCGGCTCTACCTTCTGCGCGGCTCACAACTTGAGCAAATGACTGAAGATCACACCTGGGTGGCACGGGCAATGCGCCTAGGAGAAATTACGCCCGATCAGGCACGAACCCATCCGCTTAGACACGTGCTGGCTCAATGTTTGGGGCGAGAAGATCTCCAGCAAATTGAGGTGAAGTCGCTATCTGTGCAACTGGGCGATCGCCTTCTAATGTGTAGTGATGGCTTAACCGAAGAACTGTCTGATCAGCTCATCACCGATTATCTGACATCGATTCGAGCTTGCGAGAAAGCTGCCGCTGCCTTGATCAACGCTGCAAAAGAGCAAGGTGGGCGAGATAACATCACGGTCGTCATTGTGGCGATCAACGGTCTAAGTCACAGCGACTCTTAACTGCACCTTTGACGAAACTGTTTATCTACGACATCTTGAGAAAATCTAATCACGCCTCTATCAGTTGGAGGACTTATCTAATCAATCAGTCCTCGGTTTGTAGTAATCGCTACTAGAACTTCTTCCAATCTGTCGCGATCCATACCCTTCTAGGTTCCTTTCTAAGGAAGTATGAGCCTCTCACTTAAAGTAAGCCAACGGGGGTATGGTCATTTTGTCAAATAGTTGTTATCTTTTGTAATAACAGACGGATAGATTGATTGACTCATAGAAAATCTTTGAACAATCAGTCAAGTCCACCCAGAATCTATCCACGACCTTCCAAGTCGATGATTCTTTGATCGACCTACTCTCTCTTTTACATTGGAGCGTATTATGAGCCAACCTGTAGAACTGTCTCTGGAACAAAAATTCAGCATTCGATCGTTTGAAACACAAGTTGAAAGGATGAGCCACGAGCAAGCCCAAGACTTTTTGATCAAGCTTTATGAGCAAATGGTCATGCGTGAAACGATGTATCGTCACTTTCTCAAGCATCAGTGGGGTTTAGAACCCGATCCCCAAATGCCGTAGCCTCTGCCTGAGCCATTGGGCGACCTCGATCTCTTGCTTTGTTCTAAGCCAGAAAGAAGCTAGGGTGCTGGGGCGTTCAGCCAAACTCATTTTGAAAAACCGCAAGCTTGCTGCCTCGCTTCTCTTTTCAGTCGTTGTACTGCCCCTTCAAAGCGAACTATCTGAATTGACCAGAAGCTACAGGAGAAAATTCAGTCTTGAAAGAGTTCTAGTCGCACTACAGATTTTCAATCCCTAAGTTCTCCTTAGTGTACTTGATAGCGCATTCCTGGCAATTGTGAAACGAGTCCCAACATTTCTAGCTGTAGTAGTGCGCTTGACACGGAACCTGCTGGCATACCTGTTTGCTGAACGATCGTGTCAAAAGCTGCCGCATCAACTTCACCGTTTTGCACGATCGCATTGACTGACTCCAACACCTGACTTAACTCGGCACTGAGGTCGATTAAGGGCAATTGGGTCGCTTCCATCACTGGGTAGTCTAGTTGAGGCATTGTCCCCAACATTTCTAGTAATTCCGCTTCTCCCAAAATCATTTGTGCGCCTTTACTAATCAATGTGAGACAGCCTTTAGATTTGGAATTGTCTAAACTGCCAGGTAGGGCATAGACATCACGCCCATAGTCGTTGGCAAGATACGCCGTGATCAGAGCGCCCGATTTTTTAGGAGCCTCAATCACTAAAACGGCTCTGCAAAGCCCTGCCACAATGCGATTTCTGCGCGGGAAGTGAGTACGATCGGGCTGAGTTCCTGCCGGATATTCACTCAGGGCTAGCCCGTTTTCTAGCACTTCTTGATAAAGGCGGCGATTTGTCCAGGGATAGACCACATCAATGCCCGTCCCCAGCACAGCGACGGTTTTACCGCCAGACTCAATGCAATTGCGGTGGGCTTCAGCGTCAATGCCATCCGCCAAACCAGAAACGACAAGAAAGCCATTTTGTGCTAGGGCAGAGCTAATTTTTCGCGTCCAACGTCTGCCATAGTCTGAAGGTTCGCGCGTTCCGACAATGGCGATCGCTGGGAGAGTTCCTAGATCTTTAACTAGCTTAGAGTCGCCGCAATAATACAACACAGGCGGCGGGTCAGGAATCTCTCGCAGCAATCGAGGATAATCAGTTTCGGCAGGAGTCCAAAAATATTCATTTTTCTGTTCATGGTGTTGCAGCAAACGATCGGGCTGACACTGCGATCGCTGAGGCAAAATGTCTCCTACGGTTTGACTCCCGATTCCTTCGACTTCAACTAACTCTTTTGGGCTGGCTTCCCAAGCTAATGCCAAACTTCCAAAATGCCGATATAGCCGCTTAATCAATACCGGACCAACGCCCGAAATTTGCGACCATGCCAACCAAAACGCACGTTCCTCCAATTTCCCGTCCTCGCGTTAAGGTGATTCTCGGTTAAGTGTTCCCTCAATCTGACAGTGATGAAACCCACCATTCAGCTTTGAGCCGTTAAAGCCCACTTTTCTCGACAACCAAAGAGCCAAACTTTAATTTTCTAGCGTCGGTGGGCTTGAAGCAGTGTTTTTGAGTTGTTGCGAGTGCAGATATTCAAATACGCTCTTATCACCAATATCTGGTGGAATGGGTTGAATGACCTTACGAATTGCAAACACCACAAACAGAATTGCCCCAGCTCCTAGCAAGATCTGCTCCCACTGGGTTGATAAGAAACCTGTTAGATGCCCTAAAAGTAAGACAGGGATTAGAGGAGTGAGTAGTTTTGTTTCTAAACGATCGAAGCAAAACGCCTCTTTAAAAAAGATTCCGGTTAACGCAGCAAAGCCAAAGCCGACTCCAAAAATGGTGAGTGGATGACCATAAATATAGAGAGCAAGCGGTTCTGAACTTTTAACTGCAAATATCAGAGATGTGATGCCTCCAATCGCCCAAAAAGCTTGAAGTGCTTGATGCAGAGGCTTGAGATAAATGTGAATCGTAAACAAACTTATACCCAACCCAACCCAAAAAACAAGGTAAAGCAGAGTCAGTGTGTTGAGAATGAAGGGGTCACTTCCTTGCCAGAGTACAAGCCCAGTTGCGATCGCAAAGCTCAGTGCTGCCACCAGCAACCCACCTCGGTAGATAACAACCCCACGACGATCGCTGGAGTTGATCGTAAACTCTCCAAACTGTCCCTGATAAACCTCCAAGTCAGTCATTTGCGGTTGAGTCATAAGGTCATAAGGTCATACGGTGATTTACATCTGCCCCTATCCTACTGTGCTTCCGCCTGTCACGCTTCATTGGGTCATAGGGAGGCTACATTCCCTTATCGGTAGATGAGTGTGCGAACCCAGAGATTTACACATATACAAATATTGTGAGAATGCTTTACAAAGCTTAAAGTCTCGTCTATTGTATAGAGGTAGGGCGGTTTTCCGACCCACTATTAATACCTCAATCAGCACTCATAAATCATGACAACCACAATTCAGAGACGCGAAAGCGCCAGCCTATGGGAGCAGTTTTGCTCCTGGGTCACCTCCACCGACAACCGCTTGTACGTGGGCTGGTTCGGAGTCCTAATGATTCCCACCCTGCTGTCTGCCACCATCTGCTTCATCATCGCCTTCATTGCCGCCCCTCCGGTTGACATTGACGGCATCCGCGAACCGGTTGCAGGTTCCTTGATGTTTGGCAACAACATCATCTCCGGCGCAGTGGTTCCTTCCTCCAACGCGATTGGCTTGCACTTCTACCCGATTTGGGAAGCAGCTTCCTTAGATGAGTGGCTGTACAACGGTGGACCTTACCAGCTCGTTGTCCTACACTTCCTGATTGGCATCTTCTGCTACATGGGACGTGAGTGGGAACTGTCCTACCGCCTTGGCATGCGCCCTTGGATCTGCGTCGCATACTCAGCACCTGTTGCTGCTGCAACCGCAGTCTTCTTGATCTACCCAATCGGACAAGGCTCCTTCTCGGATGGTATGCCCCTCGGCATCTCCGGCACCTTCAACTTCATGTTAGTGTTTCAAGCCGAGCACAACATTTTGATGCACCCGTTCCACATGTTGGGCGTGGCTGGAGTCTTCGGCGGCAGCTTATTCTCGGCAATGCACGGTTCGTTGGTGACCTCCTCATTGGTGAGAGAGACCACTGAGAACGAATCGCAGAACGCAGGCTACAAATTTGGACAAGAAGAAGAGACCTACAACATCGTTGCAGCGCACGGCTACTTCGGTCGGTTGATCTTCCAATACGCCTCCTTCAACAACAGTCGCTCGTTGCACTTCTTGTTAGGTGCATGGCCAGTGGTTGGAATTTGGTTCACGGCATTGGGCATCAGCACGATGGCGTTCAACCTGAACGGGTTCAACTTCAACCAGTCCATCATCGACTCTCAGGGTCGAGTGGTGAGTACCTGGGCTGACGTGATCAACCGTGCCAACTTGGGTATGGAAGTGATGCACGAGCGGA
>JAYVFW010000087.1:0-5909 GCA_043772715.1 Phormidesmis sp.
CAGCGCGTGATCTTTCGGCGCAATCCTTACTATTGGCGCAAAGACGCTCAAGGGAAAGCCCAACCTTATATTGAGCGAATTGTGTGGAGCGTCGTTGAAAATCAGAACACGGGCTTGCTGCAATTTCGATCGGGCGGACAAGATGTCTCAGAGCCGATTCGACCCGAAGACTTTACGCTGCTCAAGCAAGAAGAAAAGCGCGGCAAGTTTACGCTGCACATGGGAGGGCCGCGACCGATCACCACATTTATGGCGTTTAACCTCAATCAGGGTCGTCGCAAAGGAAAACCGCTCGTTGACCCAATCAAGTCTAAATGGTTTAACAACGTCAAATTTAGGCAAGCCGTGGCTTATGCGATCGATCGCGACAAAATGAACAACAACATCTATCGCGGTTTGGGTGCGTTAGTTGAATCGATCATCATGGAGCAAAGCCCCTATTATCAGCCGCCTCAACCAGAGAAAGCTTACGGGTTTGATCCTAAAAAATCTAAGCAACTGCTGACCGAAGCGGGCTTTAAATATGATGCAAACGGTCAGTTGTCAGATGCAGATGGGCATCGAGTCCGCTTCAACTTAATCACTAATGCTGGAAATACAGTCCGAGAAGCCTCGATCGCGCAGATCAAACAAGACTTAGGCAGAATTGGGATGCAGGTTGACTTGAACCCGATCAACTTCAACACCATGATCGACAAGCTCGACAACACGATCGATTGGGATGCTTATTTAATGGCAATGGGTAACTCAAGAGAGCCAAATGCGGGGTCTAACATTTGGTCGCCGGAAGGGTCATCCCACAACTTTAATCAGCCGTCACTGCCTGGAAAACCGATTGAAAATCGAGTCGTCGCTGATTGGGAAGCAGAAATCGGTCGTCTGTATATTGAGGGCGCACAGGAGCTTGACGAAACCAAACGCAAAGCGATCTATGGCAAAATTCAGCAGATTGCCCACGAAAACTTACCTTGGATTACGCTGATGAATGCGCGAGTCATAGCAGTGGTGCGCGATCGCGTCGAGGGTGTGAACTATCCTGAGTTAGGTAACGCCTTGTGGAATATCCAAGACTTGCGAGTCGCAGAGTAGGGATTGCCCAGAGCTTTTCTCTGAAGGTTGAGAAAAGCTTAACAAAACCTTGATAGCTCGTTAATAACGGATTGGTAGGGTTTTCTTAACTACTGAGATAACCCTATACCGTTATGAACTGGTACAATTCTTCGCGTCTATTATCAGCGGATTTGAAGCGACGCGACTTGCTTCGGGGCGCTGGTGTTCTGACAGGCATTGCGATCGTCAGCCAACTTCCGCAGCAAGTCATTGCTCAACCTCGATTTTCAGGGTATCCCTTTACGCTGGGAGTTGCCTCTGGTGATCCACTCGCCGATGGCATCGTGTTGTGGACACGGCTCGCTCCCGATCCTCTCAACGGGGGTGGGATGCCAAATCAGAGTGTGCCTGTACGATGGCAAATTGCCACTGATGAGGGCATGAAGCGGGTCGTAAAATCTGGAACAGAACTCGCGATCGCCGAGTTTGCCCATTCTGTTCACGTCGATGTGCGCGGACTGCAACCGGGTCGTCACTATTGGTATCGGTTTAAAGCAGGCAATGAAATTAGCCCGATCGGTCGCACTCGCACCGCACCCGCTAGAAATCAGCCGCTCAATCGCTTGCGCTTTGCGTTGGTCAACTGTCAAGACTGGCAAAACGGTTATTACACCGCTTATAAGCACGTTGCAGAAGAAGATCTCGACCTAGTTGTGCACGTCGGTGACTATATCTATGAATATGGACCCGAACCTGGAGGTCCACGTCAGCACAACAGTCCTGAAATTATCAGCCTTGCGGATTATCGCAACCGCTACGCCCTCTATAAAGGCGATCCCAACCTTCAGGCGGCTCATGCTGCATTTCCTTGGGCAGTCACCTGGGATGATCACGAAGTCGAAAACAACTACGCGGGCAAGATCTCTGAAAACAACGACCCGATCGATCAATTTCTGATTCGACGAGCCGCCGCTTATCAAGCCTATTACGAACATATGCCCCTGCGGCGATTGTCGCTTCCTAACGGTTCTAATTTGCGCCTATATCGCCGATTGCAGTTTGGTGATCTGGCTCAGTTTAATATTTTAGACACTCGCCAATATCGCACAAATCAGCCCTGCAATGATGGTCTTAAACCGCTTTGTGAAGCGGCACTTGATCCCAACGCGACGATGACCGGGCAGACCCAAGAGCGCTGGTTGTTTGAAGGATTGCAGCGATCGTCCGCCCGTTGGAACGTGATTGCCCAACAAGTGATGTTTTCGCAGTTTGACTTTGATCCGCGCCCAGAGGTACAAGTGTTTAACACCGATCAATGGGATGGCTATGTGGCAGCCCGTGAGCGCGTGTTAGCGTTTCTCGATCGGCAGAAACCCTCTAATCCGATCGTGCTGGCGGGTGACATTCACTCTAGTTGGGTTCACGATATCAAACGTGACTTTAATCAACCAGAGTCGCAGACGATCGGGACAGAGTTTGTGTCAACCTCAATTACTTCAGACTTTCCAACTCAGTTTATTCAACCCGTGACGCTGGCGCTGTCTAACAACCCTCACACCAAATTCTTTAACGGTGCTTTGCGAGGATATGTCCGGTGTGACTTGAATCGCAAGCATTGGCAAAGTGATTATCGGGTCGTTTCCACGATTCGCGCACCCGAAGCCACGATCAGCACGGTGGCATCGTTTGTCGTCGAGGATGGCAAACCGGGCGCTCAACGGGCTTAATGAAACGTAAATTCGATGAAGCTTTTCGCTACGGTTGCAAATCCGGGCTGCCCCCTAAGTCCCCCAAAATTGGGGGACTTTGAACCTAAATTTTGGGCTTGAAGTCCCCCAGAATGGGGGATTTAGGGGGCTGAAGCGCTGAAGAACGAAGCGAAAGAACTCATCGAACTGACGTTAATGAAGTGGGGGCGACTAGATAGCAGATGAATAAGTAGTCTGTCAAAGTTGATAGCGGATATCATCCGTGATATCCACCATCAACATCTAGTCGCGCCCTTAATTTCTTCGTTGCCCATGATCTTCAACTTTACGTCGCAAGTCCGCTGCGGGTTTGCTAGATTTGTCAGCCTGGGAATGGCGATCGTCCTGTCACTTGGGCTGTCAGGCTGCAACCCTCATTTGTTTAGAACTCAAGCGGCTCAGGTGCCTCAACTGGTTCTCAGCACTCTCACCGATCCTAAAACCTTTAACCCGGCGCTGATTCAAGAGTTTCCCAACATTTCGCTGTTTTGTTTTGAGGGGCTGACAAAATCAGACGGGCTGACGGGTAAAATTCAGCCAGCGTTGGCGGAGTCTTGGAAGATTGCGGACGATCGCAAGCGTGTCGTTTTTAAGCTGCGCGAAGGGTTGAAGTGGTCGGACGGACAGCCGTTAACCGCAGATGATGTGGTGTTTACGTTTGAGACGATTTTTAACCCCAAAATTCCGACTGATTGGAAGGACAGCCTGAAAGTTGGTTTGCAAGGCGCGTTTCCTACGGTAAAAAAGCTGGATGACTTGCGCGTTGAGTTTGCGCTACCGGAGCCATTTGCGCCTTTGTTGAATGCCCTTTCTGGCGCACCCGATAATATTGTTATTTTGCCAAAACATATTCTCGGCGAGTCGGTGCGGACGATCGCAAGTGATGGCAATCCGCAATTTCTCTCGACCTGGGGCACCAACACCGATCCCAAAACGCTAGTTGTGAATGGGGCGTATCAGATTGAGAGCTTTCTCGGTGGACAGCGGTTGGTTTATCGTCGTAATCCTTATTACTGGCGCAAAGACGCTCAGGGAAATCGGTTGCCCCATATCGATCGCATCGTCTGGCAGTTTATCGAGAATGTCGATACGCAACTGCTGCGATTTCGGTCTGGCGATTTGGATGTGATGGGAGATGCGCGTCCGCTACGTCCAGAATATTTTTCGCTGCTGAAGCGAGAAGAGCAGCGAGGAAATTTTAAGCTGCAAAATGGAGGCGCGTGGTCAGGAACGCTCTACATGGCGTTTAATCTCAACAAAGCAACGGCTAAAAATGGGAAGCCGATCGTAGACCCGATCAAATCTCGCTGGTTTAACACGCTAGCGTTTCGTCAAGCCGTGGCGTATGCCATCGATCGCGACAAGATGAACAACAATATCTTCCGCGGATTGGGCACCATTCAAAATTCGCCGATTACAGTCCAAAGTCCGTTTTTTCTGTCTCCCAAAGATGGGTTAAAGATTTATGACTATAGCCTGGAGCGATCGCGCGAATTGCTCAAAAGTGCCGGATTTAAACTCAACAATCAGGGGCAACTGCTGGATTCTGACGGCAATCGAGTTCGGTTTACACTAATCACGAATGCGGGCAATAAAGTGCGAGAAGCGATCGGCGCTCAGATCAAACAAGACTTGAGCAAAATCGGCATTCAGCTAGACTTTAATCCCATTAATTTCAACACACTGATCGATAAAACTTCGACATCGCGAGATTGGGATGCCCACATGATCGGCTTTACAGGAGGCGTAGAACCTCACGGCGCAGCCAATCTTTGGATGAGTGGTGGCGGTTCCCACTCGTTTAATCTCAAACAGCAACCCGGACAGCAGCCGATTCAGGGATGGGAGGCAAACGACTGGGAGAAAGAAATCGATCGCTTGTTCATTGAAGGCGCGCGAGAACTCGATCAAGCAAAACGCCAGAAGATTTATGCCCAGTTTCAGAAGATTGTGCAAGAACAATTACCTGTGATCCATTTAGTTAATGACTCAGCGTTAATGGTGAGCCGCGATCGCGTCCAAGGTCTAAAATATTCTGGTTTGCCCAGTTGGGGACTTTGGAACATCGACGAACTTAGAATTAAAGGAGAATAACTTAGGATCGTAGATTGAATAACCTGTCAATCTTGTGATCAAATCTCTTGATTCGTCATGGCTGAGATCTTCGCCCCCTAAATCCTCCAAAAATGGGGGACTTTGAACTTAAATTCTGGGCTTGAAGTCCCCCAGAATGGGAAATTTAGGGGGCAGCCCAGATTTGCAACCGCAGTGAAAAGCTGCATCGAATTTACGTTTGATTAAGTCGGCTTATCAAGAGTTTGTGGCAGAACTCAAGACTCATGAGACAAAACGCACTGCCCACTATTCTGCTAGTTGAACCCGATGACGATACGCGCCCGCTCCTCACACACAACTTTCAGAGCAGAGGATACCGCGTGATTGTAGCGCTCGATCAGAAAGACGCGATCGAGCGAACCCGCAACGGGCACGAACGTCCTGATATCATTTTGCTGAATCAGTTTGGGCGATTGTATCGAGGAGTTCATCACGATCGGACGATTGATTCGCCAAGAGTCCGCTTTTCCGATTCACACCCGATCGTCGTGATGGCTGAACGCTATGGAGAAGAGATGGAAGGCAAAAGTGTTCGGGTGGGCGATAGCGAGTATGTGACTTACCTGGAAGATGGACAGCAGTTAATGAATTTTTTGCATTATCTTTGCCGCGACTTGTAGTTATCTAGAGTATTCAAATAATGTGGCGCAGATCGATTAAAGTTAGGACTTACGCAAACCTCGGAGGTTTTAACCAAGAATCAAGCATTGTGACCGACAGAGTGGCTTAAACCTCCGAAGTTTTGGCAAAATGTGGTGAGAATTTAGGTCTTCTCGATCAACAACCGCACTTCTGTCAATAGATAGACGCTTTGCTGATTCTTCCACCCTTGTGTTAACAGTAAGCGACGAGCGCGATGCGTTATTTGTTGGGTAAGAGCAGCACCGATGTTGCTTAGGATCTTGAATTAAATAACTTAAACAGCCGAGGCGGCTGTTTAAGTTATATCGATTTGATCTGTGAACGCGATAGAAACTCAAGAGGGCATGCCGTGCC
>JAYVFW010000088.1:0-5907 GCA_043772715.1 Phormidesmis sp.
ATGACTTAGCCAAGGTGGTGATGCGGGGGATGGAATCCCGGAGTCAATCGGGTGAGTACTCACTGGAGCGTTTTATATTTAATTGCGCCTAGCTACTTACCACTCATTAATATCAACCTGCTCACAGTCTTGCGCGATCGCATCACGCATCAACACAATATCATCGGGTGGAATTGTGCCTGCAAAATGCAGCAGTTGAGAACCGGGAACTCCTTGAACGGTTGAATCGCCCAAAGTTTTAGCAAATTCCAGGACTTGTTTCTGCAACCTTTGGGGCATCCTGCGTAACTGCTCAACCACTTCGTCAAGAATTGATGTGTCCATTTTGCTCTTCATTAAGCCTGTTTAACTTAATCCTAATTTGTAAACTAGTCTGATGAAGCAATTTATTAGGGCAGCACACTAACCGAAGCGATCGAACTGCCGTTACAATGAACAAGAATGTCTGATGAGAAAGATCGATCGTATGGATACTGTAGAACTAAAGCGTGACGTTGAAGTGTTATCTGAGCGCCTGGGTAAAACTCAGGAGTATCTTTGACGTTCCTGCTCTGACCGCAAAAATTCAAGATTTAGAGCAAGTCGCTGCCCAACCCGAACTGTGGGAAGACCAGACAAAAGCTCAACAGATTTTGCAAGAACTCAACGACTATAAATCGCATCTTCAGCAGTTTCAGCAATGGCAAACGCATCTCGCCGATGCCCAGACGATTTTAGAATTGCTGGAGCTAGAAATGGATGACTCGCTGCTCGAAGAAGGACAGCAAAAAACGCTTCAACTCAAGCAAGAACTCGACCAGTGGGAGCTTCAGCAAATGCTCTCAGGCACCTACGATGCTAAAGGAGCGATTCTCACGATTAATGCGGGGGCGGGGGGCACCGACGCTCAAGATTGGGCAGAGATGCTGCTGCGAATGTATACGCGCTGGGGTGAATCTCACGGCTATAAAGTGCATCTCACCGAAGAGTCAGAGGGCGACGAAGCGGGCATTAAGTCCGCCACGTTGGAGATTGACGGCAAATACGCCTACGGCTATCTCAAGGTCGAAAAGGGCACCCATCGCTTGGTACGGATCTCGCCGTTTAACGCTAACGACAAGCGGCAAACCAGCTTTGCTGGGGTGGAAGTGATGCCGATGATCGACACGTCTGTGAAGTTAGACATCCCCGATAAAGACTTGGAGATTACGACTTCTCGCGCTGGCGGCAAAGGGGGGCAAAACGTCAACAAAGTTGAGACTGCCGTGCGAATCACTCACCTACCAACGGGGATTGCGGTGAGATGCACCGAGGAGCGATCGCAGCTTCAAAACAAAGAAAAGGCCCTGGTCATTCTCAAAGCCAAACTGCTGATTATCGCTCAAGAACAGAAAGCCAAAGAAGTCGCTGATATCCGCGGAGACATTGTAGAAGCAGCTTGGGGCAATCAAATCCGCAACTATGTGTTTCACCCCTACCAAATGGTGAAAGATCTCCGTACAGGAGTTGAAACCACCGCCATTCAAGACGTGATGAATGGCGAATTAGATGGTTTTATTGAGGCGTGTTTGCGGCAAGACAACCAGCTAGTTGAGGTCTAAAAAATTTGACGAATCGTGAGTGATGCCAGTTTGATTCATGCAAATCCGTACGAGTAGGGGCACGGCAATGCCATGCCCTCTTACAATCGTCAGATCGATCGTCATCGTTTTTGAAATTGGTATTGCAACAAAAATTCAGGGCAGGTTATCGATAGTCACCGCAGCAATCTGCTCGGCAGGGTAAAACTTAAACACTCGCGAGTAAAAGTAAAACTCTCCATCAAGCGATCGCTTGATGTTTTCAGCCTTGCGAAAGCCGTGTTGTTCGCCTTCAAATAGCACATAAGCAACGGGAATCCCTTTATCGCGGAGTGCATTCACCATCATTTCGGCTTGGTTGGGTGGCACGATCTTGTCTTCGTCACCTTGGAAGAAAATTACTGGACAGGCGAGACGATCGACAGCACTGATCGGCGATCGCTGATCATATAAATCCTTTTGTTCTGGATAGGCACCAATCAAACTATCTAAATAGCGCGACTCAAACTTGTGGGTGTCTTCTGCTAATGCTTTGAGATCGCTGACTCCGTAATAGCTAGCTCCTGCCTTAAACGTGTTGCGGAAAGTGAGGGCGCAAAGGGTTGTGTAGCCACCTGCACTGCCGCCTGCAATGACTAGCCGATCGCCATCGACTTTGCCTTGCGCTGTTAAATATTTTGCCCCGTTGGCGCAGTCGTCAACGTCAACAATGCCCCACTGATAATTGAGCCGTTGCCGATAAGCGCGACCATAGCCTGTGCTGCCGCCATAGTTAACATCAAGCACAGCAAATCCGCGACTTGTCCAATATTGAATGCCTAAGCTCAACGAGGCAGACGTAGATGCCGTGGGGCCGCCGTGACTCTTGACTAAAAGTGGTGGGAGTTCACCGTTTGGGGCGATGTAGTCACGATTTTTAGGCGCATAGTAAAGAGCGTAAGCGGTTAAGCCATTTTCAGTCGGAAACTCGATCGCTTCAGGAGCTGAGAGATAACTGGCATTGATCGCCAACTCGCTGGCACGCTGCAAGACTTCAAAGGTTTGAGAGCTGAGATCAAATTGCACGATCGCAGAGGGTTCTGTTGCTGATCCGCCAATAAACGCGGCTTGACCTGGCGTGACTTGCAGCCCTGCAATGCTGGTATAGGGACAATCAATGGCTGCAAGCTCACGAGTGGTTAAGTCCAGAATTGCTAAATGGCTGATGCCGTTTTGAGTGTAGGTGCAGAGAATGCGATCGCGGGCAGCAAACCCGTAAGTCGTCATGCCAAATACCCATTGGGGCAAGCCAAATTCTGCTGCTAATGTCAAGACAGACTCGACCTCACCTTGAGGATGCCAGCGATCGAAATTCCACCAGCCTGTGCGATCGCTGACAAAATAAAGCACGCCATCGGGCGACCATTCGGGCTGAAAAATCGATTCTTGTTTGCCGCCTGCAATGTGTTGAGGGTCGCTCAAACTTCCATCTGACTGAATGTGAGCAACCCATAAATCAGTGCCATCCCACGGCATATTGGGGTGATTCCACGAAATCCAGGAAAGGTAAGCGCCATCAGGGCTGAGGCGCGGAGAGGCGTAGAAATCATGTCCAGACGCGAGAATTGTCTGCTCGGCTTCGGTTTCGTTTAGTGGAATGCTGACGATCGTATTAACGGCTTCGCGATCAACAACTCGATGATCTTCTCGGATGCAAATTAAGCGATTGTGAGCGCGATCGAGCACGGCATCTGCATAGCGTAGCGATTCAGCCGACGTTAAAGGCAGAGGAGCGGCATCGGCAGATTGGCAATAGAGACGCTGATCGGAGAAGTTAGAGAAATAAACGATACCATCGGCAACCAAAAATGCCCCGCCTCCATATTCATGCACACGAGTTCGAGCGTTGAAGGGCGGCGGCGTTTTCTCAGTGGTGATGCCTTCTGGGGAACGGTGCTTGATCACATTGCGTCCGCCTTCGGTGGGGCGTGACTCGCTCCAGTAAACGTCTTGGCGATCGAGCTTGATTTGCCCTAGCCCGATCGAGCCAGCGACAATCAAATCTGAGGTGATTGGCGATTTCCAAGATCCATAAGGGGACATTTGTGGGGCAGTCATAGGCTTTTCTAGAGTCTTTCTTAGTAGTGTGCCACGAAGAGCGAGAACATAGGCTCTTACGTTCTGTTGACTAGGTAGCTGATTTGTACTTTAGATGTTCGATTAGGTGATCTGTGTTAGCTTTAAGGAAGGTGTTAAATTTGGTTGACGGCTTTGTTTTCGATAACAAACGCAGCTCCGAATCTAACGTCTCTGCAATTTCTGGTTCTGGAGATTTCCTTCGATGTCGATTTATGTTGGTAACCTTTCTTATGAGGTTACGCAAGAAGATCTTTCTACTATCTTTTCGGAATATGGCGCAGTAAAGCGGGTTCAGCTTCCGACCGATCGCGAAACAGGTCGGATGCGTGGGTTTGGGTTTGTTGAAATGGAAACAGATGCTCAAGAAGCGGCTGCGATCGAAGCATTAGACGGTGCAGAATGGATGGGTCGCGATTTAAGAGTCAACAAAGCGAAGCCCCGCGAAGAAAGTGGCGGCAATCGCGGCGGTGGCAATCGTGGCGGTGGTCGGAGTAGTTTCTCCGAGCGCTACTAAAACAATCTTTATAGAGTTATGAGACCTTGAGCTTGGGCGGCATTAGTCTGCTAGTTCAGGGTCTTTCTGATTTGAACCATGAGAGCCAGACTAAAAGACGAGATTGTTTTGCTGCATCACGAAGACGTTCCTCCGTTTAAAAAGGGTGGATCGGTGGTGCGAAATAGCTATTTTTGGGCACTGAAATCGATCTCAGGGCGAGCCAAACGGGGAGGCGACTGGGAATATGAACCAGAGGTTTGGCTCGCCCTGCAACGAATGTTGCTTTCGTTTTCGGAGTCGGGTTATTTGGGGTTGTCGGAGACGATGTTAGAGTTTCCGGCAGACACCGAGGAGATTCCGGCAGTTTTGCGCCCGGTGGCAACTTGGCAATAGCCGGGTTCATTTAGATTTTGCAGATCTTGAAAGGGGAATCTCGATCGCAAACTCTGACCCTTGGTTTAGTGAAGAGGTGCAGCTTAAAGTGCCGCCATGTTTTTCGACGATGATTTGGTAGCTGATCGATAGCCCCAATCCGGTGCCTTTGCCGACAGGTTTAGTCGTAAAAAAGGGTTCAAACAATCGACGTTGAACTAATTCAGGCATTCCTGAGCCGTTGTCTGATAAATAGATTTGAATGGTTTGATCCCTGATCGCAGTCCGAATCCAAATCGTAGGATTCTGATGAGTTAATGCGTCGATCGCGTTGCTCAAAACGTTCATAAAAACTTGATTGAGTTGACCCGCGTAGCATTCTACTAGTGGCAATTCTCCATAGTCTTTAATCACTAAAATTTCGGGACAGTCGGCATTTTCCTTGAGCCGATTTTTCAAAATTAGCAGCGTGCTATCAATGCCTTCGTGAATGTTGACCGCTTTGAAATCGGCTTCATCGGTGTGGGAGAAGTTTCGTAGTGCCAGCACGATTTGCCGAATTCGCTCGGCTCCCATTTTCATTGAAGCGAGCAGTTTTGGTAGATCTTGCAAGAGAAAGTCGAGGTCGATCGCGATCGCCTCAGTCTGAATCTCTAAAACTGGATTGGGGTAATGGGTTTGGTAAAGCTGTAAGAGGTTTAACAAGTTTTTGATATGCTCGCTAGCGTAGTCAACATTGCCATAGATAAAGTTAACCGGATTGTTGATTTCGTGAGCGATCCCAGCAACTAGTTGACCCAAACCAGACATTTTCTCAGTTTGAACGAGTTGAGCTTGGGCTTGTTTGAGATCTCTCAGCGCGATTTCTAGCTCTTGGGTTTGCTGTCTCAGTTGAGTTTCTGACTCCTGAAGGGCAGCTTCGGCTTGTTTGCGCTTAATGCCTAGCGCTAACTCGCTGCAAACCACCGTCAAGGCATCGAGGGTCGGGTCGGGGATGGAATCTTGAGCAAACATCGCGACCACGCCCAGCAATTCATCTTCTACGATCAGAGGATATCCGGCAAAGGCAACCATTCCTTCTCGGATTGCCCATGCTTTGTCACTCACACGCGGGTCGTCTAAAACTGCGTTAGTGTAGTAAGACTGGCGCTCTGACGCAATTAAGCCAATCTTCAATTGACCCACCAAGATTTGACTATGGATTCCATTAATGTGCGTATACAGCGCATTTCAGGCTTATGAAGTACAGTAACAACCGTCAGCAAACCAGTTGCGTAAATGCTCAGGATTAACTAGGTGCAGAGCGGTTGCAATCAGCGTGTCTACCATTTTGGTCGTGGTGGGAGAGAACTGACGTAAGAA
>JAYVFW010000089.1:0-18858 GCA_043772715.1 Phormidesmis sp.
AAAATTGGGGGACTTTGAACCTAAATTCTGGGCTTGAAGTCCCCCAGAATTGGGGGATTTAGGGGGCAACCCGGATTTGCAACCGCAGCGAAAAGCTTCAGCGAATTTACGTTATTTTACCTCTCCTTACTACTAACAAAACTGCCAAAAGAAATAGTATCGAGCGATACATTTCTGCGCGGATCGAGTGTTCATCAATGATTGTGAACCATCAGAAACTGACCGTTGCCGTTAATCTCGCCATTGCAACAGGCAAAGTTGGAACCCAGCCAGATCAGATAAAATCGCCAGATGCGACGGAATTTAGCCGGGTCGATGCCATAGCCTAGATTCTTAACATCGTCATAGCTGTCATCAAAGTTCTTCAGCCAAGCTTCAAACGTTTGGTGATAGTTTGTGCCATTCAGATACCATTTATTGATTGTTTTAAAGTCTTTGTTGAACGTAGGAACGGTATCAAAACTCCAATAGCGACCGTGAGGAAAGATGTATTTGTGGGTAAAAACGCTAGAAATGTTATTGGGAGTACGAACCGTGATGATGTGAAGGAAAAACTTGCCCTCTGGCTTTAAGAATGAAGCCAGTTTTCTGAAAGCGTTAGTTAAATTTCCCACATGGCAAAAGACACCAACGGAAAGAATTTTGTCAAACTTTTCTTCAAACTGAACCTCGTTGAGATCCCCCTCTACAAGCGTGAATCGACCCGAACTGAGATAACTTTCAGGGTCTTGCATCTTTTGACGCATATATTCACACTGCTCATGGCTGAGATTCAAGCCCGTAAATCTGACATTTGGAAACTTAGACAAGATATAGTTTGGAACGCAGCCCCAACCACAGCCAAAATCTAAAATGTTGTCGCCATCTTGAATGTCAAGTTTCTCAATCACGTCGTCGATCATGTGCATTTGAGATTGCTCTAGATCAACCGCTCCTTTTTCCCACAGCCCCATGCTGTATTTGGGGTAAATCACCTTCCAATCACCAATCATCCGATTCAACATACCCTGAGGAAGATCATATTGAATCTTCATCAACTCCTTAGAGCCTTCTGCCACATGGTCAGTTTCTCCTAAAACCCATTCATAGGGGACGAGGAGGGATGGGAAATGCTTGAAAAGGACGGGCATACAGGTGTCAAACAGCGATCGCAAAACCGAGTCAGGCACCTCTAGCCCGTTAATATAAGACTCAGCAACCGCCATCTGCACCGCGTTCACAACTTCGACGGCCCCGCGAGTTGCTCTATAGGCTAAAGGGCTTTTGTCAGCAATATCACCGACAATAGGAACGTAGCGCTGAAAATCTTGTCCAGTGGATATGGAAGTCATAGAATTAATCTCCAGGCATCCTCTGATGGATTACTAAGGAAGATGCCACGAAAAAAATAATTTTCAACGCTTCTTAAGCTTATTTCAAGCTTGTCTCAACATACGTCAAAGTAAGCTTACAAAAATTTATGAAAGTCATCGATCGCGAACGCTTGATTACGCAAGCAGAATATGCCAAACAACTGCGCCCTTTGTTGCCTCCAGAAGCATTTCTTCCTAACTCCAGCACGGTTTGGATTTTGTTGATCAACGTCGCCATTCTAATCTTGGGTTGGGGAATTGCTGACCATCTACCTCAGTGGAACGCGTACTTTTTGTGGCTTTATTTACCTCTCACCTTAGTGATGGGAAATAGTGTGATTGTTCTAGCATTCAGCACTCATGAGTTAATGCACAGTCGTGCAATCAAGAACCCACACTTGAGACAGATTGTTAGTCTTTTAGGCTGGGCGATATTATGGACACCTCCGACATTATGGAAGGCTGTTCATAATCGAGAACATCACAACAAAACCAACTCTTTGCACGATCCAGACCGCAACTATTTGCATGAGCAACCCCAAAACTGGGGAAAATGGATTCGGAATCTCCTCACCCCGTCAGCAGAAATTCGTCCATTCTGGTTAGGGGTTGGAATGGCTCATGCGTGGGGCTATCACACATTTTGCAACTTAATTTCAGTGCTGTTGTTTAATGATGGTTTGACCGAGTTTCCTCCGGCTGCATTCAAAGTGAGCTTGAAGGAACGTCGGGCGATCGCGCTTGAATTCTTGGTGATTTTAAGTATCCACCTGAGTATCTTGACTTACCTGGGATTTCATCCTATAAAGCTTCTGCTTAGTTACTTTCTACCGATCTGGATTGGCTATAGTGGTGCTATTTTTTACATTTACACCAATCATTTAATCTGCCGGATGACAAGCATTAACGACCCGCTCATTAATAGCGTTTCAATTAAGGTTCCTCAACTATTTGACTTACTCCACTTGAATTTTTCTTATCATACAGAACACCACATTTTTCCAGGTATTAACTCAGATTACTATCCAGTCGTTCAAGAATTATTGAAGGCTCGATATGGCGATCGCTTCAACTTATTGGATGCCGGAGAAGCTTGGCGTTTAATGTTGCAGACACCCCGACACTATAAAGATGAGAATACCTTGACTGATTGGTCAGGAACAAAGTCTGTCCCCTGTCCCCTTCCAAAAACAATTGAGAAATGAAATTCTTCTCAACTTTCATAGCCGCTATTCTTGCAGTTGTTCTACTACCTTCCTTTATGGTTCTTGCTCAAGGGGCTGCGATCGCGCCCAACGAAAATTTAGTCACCGAGGGCATTCCCTCGATTCCAGCAACGCTTGCCGAAACCGTCGATCGCTATACGCAATTTCGATCGGCGAGTTTGTCGAGTTGGCATCCGACCAAACGAGAAATGTTGATTTCGACGCGCTTTGCCGATACGCCACAGGTGCATCTAGTCAAGTTTCCGTTGGGCAGTCGCCAGCAAATCACGTTTTTTCCTGAACGGGTGAGTGGGGCAACTTATCAGCCGACTCAAGGAAACTATTTTGTGTTTAGCAAAGACATCGGCGGCAACGAGTTTAGCCAAAATTATCGCTATAACTTTGAGACGGGCGACGTGACGCTGTTAACCGACGGCAAATCAAAAAACAGTGGCGGCATCTGGTCAAATCGCGGCGATCGCATGATCTACACCTCCACTCGGCGGACGGGTCAAGACACTGATTTTTACAGCATCGATCCAGCAAATCCGCAGAGCGATCGCTTACTTGCAACCGTAGAAGGTGGCGGCTGGGGCGGCTTGAGTTGGTCACCCGACGATCGCCAACTGCTGATTCAAGAATATGTGTCTGTCAACGAAAGCTATCTTTGGATGGTGGACACGAAATCGGGTGAGAAAACATTAATCACGCCTAAAAACGGCAAGGAAAAGATTTCTTATCAAGGTGGCGTGTTTAGCAAAGATGGCAAAGGCTTATATGTTGTCAGCGATCGTGACTCAGAGTTTTCTCGTCTCGCTTACGTTGACTTAGCCACGTCTCAACCTACCTATCTCACGAGTCAAATTCCTTGGGACGTTGAAGATTATGACCTCTCTGAAGATGGCAAACACCTCGCTTTTGTCACCAACGAAGATGGAGCCAGCGTTCTCCACGTTCTAGATACCGCTACTCGCAAAGAGATTTCGTTGCCAAAATTGCCAGTCGGATTGGTTTACGGCATCACCTGGCATCGCAATAACCAGGATTTGGGCTTTACGCTAATTTCTGCGCGATCGACCGCCGATGTCTATTCTTTAAATCTGGTGACGAATAAAGTCGATCGCTGGACGGAAAGCGAAACAGGCGGTTTAAACACCTCCCAATTTTCAGAACCAGAACTAGTGCGCTGGAAGAGTTTCGATAACAAATCGATTTCTGGATTTCTGTATCGTCCGCCTGTCAAATTTACGGGCAAACGTCCGGTGATCATCGACATTCACGGTGGTCCGGAAGGTCAGTTTCGCCCCGTTTTCTTAGGACGCGCCAACTATTACTTAAACGAGTTGGGTGTCGCGATGATCTTCCCCAACGTGCGCGGCTCTACAGGCTACGGCAAAACATTTCTCAAGTTAGACAACGGGGTTTTGCGAGAAGATTCTGTCAAAGACATCGGCGCACTATTAGATTGGATCGCCACTCAACCCGACCTTGATAAAGATCGAATTCTAGTCACGGGCGGCAGCTATGGCGGCTATATGTCTCTCGCCGTGGCAACCCATTACAGCGATCGGATTCGGGCTGCGATCGATATTGTCGGCATCTCAAACTTTGTCACGTTTCTCGAAAAAACCGAAGGCTATCGGCGAGATTTGCGCCGCGTCGAATATGGTGACGAACGCGACCCCAAAATGCGGGAATTTTTGCTGAAGATTTCGCCTGTTAACAACGCCGATCGCATTCAAAAACCTCTATTTGTGATTCACGGCAAAAATGATCCGCGGGTGCCGCTCAACGAAGCCGAACAAATCGTTGCAACCGTGCGAAAAAACCAAGTCCCAGTCTGGTATTTGATGGCAAAAGACGAAGGACACGGATTTTCTAAAAAGAAAAACGTTGATTTTCAGTTCTATGCCACGGTCACTTACGTCAAAGAAACCTTGCTGAAATAAGACGGCTTTTTAACTCACAATCCTGGCAGCCTTGATTTGAGCAAGATTCTCACCCGACCGTCTCAGGCAATGTCATAATGGAATCTGTTTGGCTTCCATCACGATCGCGTTGCTATTCTCATTGCTTGAACGACGCACCGATGGAACCGTCACCAAATCAGAGCGTTCTGATCAACACTCCACTCAACCCCACATAGGAAGTTATGTCACAAGGACAGGGATTTGGCTTTGGTCTGGGCAAAATGAAGGAACTGAAAGAAGCCTTCCAAAAAGCTCAACAAGTTCAAGAAGGGGCAAAGCGCCTTCAAGAAGAACTCGAACAAATGCGAATTGAAGGCGAATCGAGCGGTGGACTGGTTAAAGTTGTGCTGAGTGGCAATCAAGAACCGATCGATGTCACCATTTCTGCCGATGCGCTGAAAGAGTCGCCAGAGCTAGTTGCAGATTTAGTCTTAGCAGCTATGCAAGATGCTTACAACAAATCGACCGCCACCATGCGCGAGCAAATGGAAGAACTGACTGGCGGGCTAAATCTGCCTGGTATGGGGATGTAACGTTACGCTCACTTCCTTTTCTGAACCGGGCTAACCGATTAATCTAAAATACGGTAGCCCGGTTTTTGCATTCAAAAAGATGACTTATAAACTACTCTTCGTTTGTCTGGGCAACATCTGTCGATCGCCCTCGGCAGAAAATATTATGAATCACCTGATTCGACAAGCGGGGTTAGCCGATCAGATTCAGTGCGATTCTGCGGGCACGTCAAGCTATCACATCGGCAGTCAGCCCAATCGCCGCATGAATGGAGCGGCTAAACTCCGAGGCATTGAGCTAGTCGGTCATGCCCGTCAGTTTACAAAAGCTGATTTTGAAGAATTTGACCTGATTTTAGCGATGGATCGCGACAACTATGAAGGCATTTGTGCGCTCGATCGTTCGGGTCAATATGAGCAGAAGATGCGTTTGATGTGTGATTTTTGCACCCACCACCCGCTTAGGGAAGTTCCTGATCCCTACTATGGCGGTGAAGAAGGCTTTAATCAGGTGATTGACCTGCTGTTTGATGCCTGCGAAGGGTTGCTAGATTGGGTTGTAACCGAAGAAAGATTGGCGAAAAAATAACTGCCCGATGGATTCAACCTCTTCAGGAGCTTCAGCAAAATTAACTTAATAAAACGTCAGTTCGACAGAATTAGTTTGCTCCGATGATGAACTCGGAAAGTCCCCCCAAATCCCCCATTCTATGAGACTTCAAGCCAAAATTCCCAGTTTAAAGTCCCCTAGAATGGGGATTTAGGGGGCAGAAGTCGCTGAGAACGAAGCGAAAAAACTCGTCGAATTCACGTTAATAAATGATGCACCATTGCAAACCGGACTAGCTCGGCTCGATTGCTGGTGTCAGTCTTTCTAAGCAAACTACTGACGTGTTTTTCAACCGTGCGGGGACTCAGGTGCAGCTTGTCTCCGATTTGACTATTTGAGAGTCCTTCGCTCAAGAAATACAGCACTTCCGTTTCACGATCGGTCAGATCTACGACTATGGTTGGCTCATAGATCGAAACCTTGGCAGAAGCTTCATTAGCCTCAACTGCCTGCACCCGCGATCGCCACTCAGACTCGATCATCTGCGATCGTTCTAGCAAATTGCGAACGACCGCTCCTAGCTCAGATAACTCAAACGGCTTGGCTAAATAAACATCGCAGCCAAGCTGATAGCCCAAAACCCGCTCCTTTGGGTCGGTGCGTCCGGTGAGAAAAACCACAGGCAACAGCCGCAGAGAAGGTTGCCGCCGCACCTGTCTGACCAGTTCATAGCCATCCATCTGGGGCATGGTGATGTCTGTAACTATCAAGTGAGGCTGATAGGTTTCGACCATTCCAATCGCCTCCTTGCCGTTTTCAGCCGAAATCACCGAGTAGCCAGAGGCTTCAAGATAATCGCCAATTGAAAGGCGGGTGCCTGAATCGTCATCAGCAACCAAGATCGTCAGGGGCATGGAGACACGTCAATTTGCGAACCTAACCTCTAGGGTAGGTCAAGTTCACATCAAAAATCGGTGAGTCTTAGGATTAAGCGACGGTTAAGCCGTCGAGCGACTCGAATCATCATCTCATGGTAAAGAATTAATCACCTTAACGGGTGATAGCTTTTCGCTTGAGGGGCTGATGTCTCAACACCAGCTTGACAGAGTGAGTTAGTACGTGGATACTATAAATAGTACCATTATACTACATCAATCTTCAAGTTCGCTAGCCCCCAGGAGCCAACATGAGAGAACTGAAATCAGAAAGTCAGATTCAGCCCGATCGGGGAGAGCCTGGTGTTAAACCCTCTGAGTTAAAAGAAAATTCCTCTGACCTTAATCAAGCAGAGGCAGCCTCTTCCTCTCTTGCCGAGTTGACCACAGACGCTCCGGTGCAAGAAGCTGCCCCCGCTCGCAAGCGTCGCGCAGCCACTGCAAAGACAGCCGCTAAAACCAAACAGACTTCTCTCAAAACCTCTACTCAGGTCAAGTCGATTTGGGAGCCAACTCAGCCATCGATCACGGCGCGATTTCAGCACTTAGAGCAAGAATTGCGACAGCTAAAAACGCAGGCAGATCAGATTAACCAACAGTCGATCGAGATCCAGTCCGAGATGCAAGAACTGAGGACGATCGCCCACAGCGCTCATCCCCAGGCTCCGGCAGTGGCAAAGCAAACGTCTCCCGCAGCGTCTAGTCAATCTGCTGAACTCAACATTCCACCATTTTTGCTCGATCGTCGCGCTTCTAAAATCGAGCCTGTTGCAGCCGCGACTCCTTCAGACGATCGCACAATCGCATCTGCCGATCCGTCAGTTGTAAAGCCCAAAATTTCCCCAGTTAACCCTTCAGAAACACCGCCTAGATTTTCGACCGCTCCACGCCCCAAAATGGCAGTAGCTCCGCGTCGCCGCACCCTCCGCTATTATTGGCAGCGGCTTCAGCCTCGGCTGCAACTGCCGCAAAGGCGAGGGGTGATCGCGATCGATGCCGTGATCTGGACGTTAGCTGCTACAGGGCTACGCATCGGGCTAACGCTGCTAACAAAAAGTTTGCCTTTCCTAAATTTGCCGATCTTTCTCTTGCTGTTTTGCCCAGCCGTGCTAGCAGGTTATCTAGCTTTCTGTGTGCCTAAGTCTAGCCCAGTCTTGATCTACCGTCTGCTGCTGCTGACTTTGGGGCTGTTGATTGGGGGAAAGCTATGACGCACTCCCAAAGACATTTTAACCGTAAGCAACTGCTAGCCGGAGGAGCCGCTTTGCTGGCATTAGGGCTGTCTGCTGACCTGCAAGGCTTGCCTTCTTTTGGCATAAAACCAGATGCCGAACTCTGTCCATTAACCTCGTCGTCTCAGGGTAAGCTGACCAAGCAACAGATCGCCAAGTTATTGACCGTGGCAGAAGGCAATCAAAAAACCAAAATTCGAGAAATTGTGCGTGAGCCTGCTTGCAAATTGCCAGGTTTGCAAGTGCGATCGGGATCAACGGCTGAACGAGAAGTTTATGCTCTAGAATTTGACCCACAACGGTGGATTGTGGTTCTCTATGAGGGTGATCAATATGCAGGCTATAAGTTTTGGTTGCATTAGAGCAAGACTGATACGCTTCGGCACATTGCTTTTTTTGATCAGCGGCTGCACGGTCCAACCACCAGAGCAACCCCTGATCGACATTCAGCTATTTCAAAAGTGGGAACTGCAACCCGGAGACACGATCGGCGGATACAAAGTCTTAGGCGGGTTGGGAGACATTTCGATCGCGCTAAAAGGTGGCTCTGCCTACGCCCCGTTTGATGGCGAAGCGCAGATAGACAAGCGAGGCTGTGTCTTCTTTTCGACCGCAGAAATTCCTGCCTACAAATTTCGATTTTGTGGGTTAAACGCGCCCCAGCTCGGAAACCTGCGGCAAGGAGACCCAATCGGCAAGGGTGACACGATGCAGTTTGCTGCCCTTCGCAAACAGCCCGATGGCAAGTGGGCGATCGTAGAACCTGCCAAAAACATTCTAGAACGGACGCTCAAAGCCTCTTAAAACGGGTCAAAACTCGCGAGTGGAAAAGATCAGCGAGGCGATCGTCAACACCAAAATCGTGTAAACCAACGCATACAACGCATTGCTGACCAGCACATCAAAACTAGGAATTAAGTGATAGGCAGCTTGATTCTTTAAATCTAGACGGGCGAGATCGGGAAGCACGAGATAGAGTCCTTGGGTGACGGACTCGATCGCCGGATTTTTTGCCAGCTTGCCCAACGTCACCAGATCTCGACTGAGTTGCCCCATTAAATAAATCGCAAACGTAAACAGAATTGCTAGCAGAGAATTCGTGAATACGCCAAACCCGATCGCCACTGCCGCAATCAGCGATAGCTGCAAAAACAAAAAGCTAGAGGAAATTAAAATATCTCGCAACGAAAAGGAGACTTGATAGAAAGACAAAATTAGTAGCGCGATCGCGGTCATTGCCGCAACTAATACCGCCAACACCGCAGACAAGCCCCAGTGTTTGCCGATGATAAACTCGGTTCGACTGACAGGTTTGGCGATCAAAACAAAGACGGTGCGCTTCTCGATTTCTTTGTTGACCAATCCAGTTCCAACAAAAACGGCGATTACTAAGCCCAACACGCTCATCGCCGCCAGACTTAGATCTAGCAGGATTTTTTTCTCAGTGGTGGCAGCAATTTCGGGCAAGAGTCGCCCTGCTAACATCAATGCCAGCGCATAAAATCCAATTAGATAAAGGATGCGATCGCGAATCACTTCTCGAAAAACATTCGTCGCGATCGTCACCACTCTGCCCAGGGTGCTGCCCACGCTGACTACGTGCTGTGTCATAGAGTTCCTTAAGTTGGCGTTTGGCGAGGAATCGGGCGAGGCTTGCTGGGCGCTTCACATTTAACGGCGGCTACTCGAAACCCAGACGGATTAGACGCTGTAGCTTCGGACTCGACGACGGGTGGTATTACTTTTCGACCTTGCGTAATCTGACACGCCTTGGTGATGTAATAGCCTTCTGTGGTTGCGCTCGGCCCTTGCCAGATAGCTTGCAGTTCTAAAGTATATTGGGTATCGGGCAGCACTCGTCCTCGCAAATCCCACAGGTCACTTTCAGACAGAAGCGGCATCTTTGTGTGTGCGTCGGCAGCTAATTTAGAAATTTCTTGATTTAACTGTTCTGGAGATAGCCAGCGTTCTATCTCTGCCCAAGGCTTGCCTTCTAAACGAGTTTTTAAGCTTTGTTCGGCGGCATCTAATAAATTGATGCCTTGGGTGTCTGGCTGACTTTGAGGATATAGCTCAACCACAAAGGCGCTGCGGCTAAAATCATCAGAGCGAATGCTTGGATAAGCGGCCAGCCAATCTTGCAGCAAGAAATGCAGTTGAAACCAACAGCTAATCACCAAGTTGCTCAAGAGCATCAAAATAATGTCTTGGCGATCGGCAGGTGTGGGAACCGTGTAGATCGGCGTTTTCTTGTCAGGGTCAGTTTTGATAAACCGAGGAATCGACCAAATCAGCGCTGAAACCGGAGGCCAGCTAATAAAGGAAGCAGGCGTTGGGGCACCATTCCAACTGCCGAAGAGCCAAAGACAGACGATCACACCCACAATCCACGGTCCGACAAATAGCCCGTTAAACGTCAGCTTTTTCTTAACCGTTGAGTCGTAGGTAAACCACCAAACCCCGATCAACAAAAACAGCCAGCCAAAGTTAGCAATGATGGTTTGAACGGGCGGGTTGGTCATAGCCGCCACAATCACCGAAAACACGCACAGGGCAATAAAGGTTTGCCAAGATGCCCAGCCAGGAGCCTGCAAGCGTTTGCGAATTTGGTCAAAAAAGGTGATCATGATGCCGATGAAAAAGGGCTAGACGTTAAGCTATCAGAGAGTTCCAAAAGTTTGATCAAAGAGCAGGCGAACGCCAATCAGCAGCGTGATAGCGCTAAAGCTAATCGCATTTGCCCACAAAACCGCTAATGGACGATTGGGCACCGTGGCAAAAGCGGCTCTCTGGGCGCGTCTGCCTTGAAACTTGGCGGTGGCTCTGGCTTCGGTTTCTACATCTTTTTTCATGCCGAGCAGCAGTTCTAGCCAGGTAATGCCTTCGAGTTTGACCAAAAATGTGGCAATAAAGCTGACAAACGCGAGTCCGATCAAGAAGGGAGGATTGGTGGTCAAATCAAAAAAGATGTAGCTGATGAGCTGTGAGCGTAGCTCAGGTGACAGCAGTGGCTCGGCGATAAAAAAGAGCATCCAGCCAATCACAGTTGACAGCAGATTGGTTGTCGCCGCAAATTGAATGCTGGTTTTGCGACCGATTCCTAAACGGTTCCGCAGCACCATCGATTCTAGAGCGATTGCCGTCACCAAAAACAAAAGTTGATACAGCACCGCTCGCAAAGGCAAAACATCAAAAGAAGACATGATCAAAAAAAGAGGAGGACGATCGCTCTAGGCTTCACAAAGCAAACCACACCGTGATCACAGACGATTTTACGTTCAGTTGGCTGATCTGCACAGAAAGTTTTGGAATTTAAGGTGAGGTGGATGGTCAGATAGTGTGTGAGGATTGATTGGATTCAGAAGGGCGTAACACCCTCTACACTGATAGAGAGACGCGAGTGCTGTGCTATGACCTCTTTTGCAGATTTACCGACCTTCATAAAACTGCCTGACCACACGCAGCTTCCCGAATCAGATGGCACGTTTGTGAAAAACTTTCAAGAACACCCTCAGAGTGTTTTGTTGACCGACTCGATCGAGCCAATTCTTCAACAGCGCCATACAGACGGGCAATATTGCATCGGTCAAGATAGCGGCATTTATTGGCGAATGACTGATCCTCCTCAAAAAGGCGCAGAAGCACCTGATTGGTTTTATGTTGCTAACGTGCCCCCGACAATTAACGGAGAGTTTCGCCGTTCTTATGTGCTTTGGCAAGAACTGATCGCGCCGCTGATTGTGATGGAGTTTGTCTCAGGCGATGGATCGCAAGAGCGAGACACCACTCCCTGGACGGGTAAGTTTTGGATCTATGAACAGGTGATTCGTCCCGCTTTTTATGGCATTTATGAAGTCACCAAAGCCAGCGTCGAAGTCTATCACTTAGTCGAAAATCGATATTTACCTGTGCCCTCTAACGATCGGGGGCACTACCCCATTCCCCAACTAGGCGTTGAGCTAGGAATTTGGCAAGGTCAATATCAAAATCTCGACATTCCCTGGCTACGCTGGTGGGACAATCGAGGAACCTTGCTCTTGACTGGACACGAAACCGCCGCGCAGACTCAGCGCCAACTTACTCAAGCCGAATCCCAACTTACTCAAGCCGAATCTCAACTTGAGCAAGAACGTCAGCGCACAGAGCGTCTTGTCGCCCAACTCCGGGCACAAGGAATTGATCCAGAAGCTTAGTTTTCTCCGAATGCCGATCGACTTCCGCAACACCAATACTGTCTGGGCATCCGTCCTGGCAGAAACCCTTCAGCGTCTCGGCTTAACTACGGCTGTGATTTGTCCCGGTTCTCGGTCGGCACCGTTGGCGATCGCGTTTGCTCAACATCCCAAAATTGACGCGATTCCAGTTTTAGATGAGCGATCGGCAGCGTTTTTTACCCTCGGTTTGGCGCGACGCACTCACAAACCTGTGGTGTTAATCTGCACCTCCGGGACGGCGGGCGCAAATTTCTATCCGGCAATCATTGAAGCGAGTGAAAGCTGCGTTCCTTTATTGGTTTTGACTGCCGATCGTCCTCCAGAGCTGCGAGACTGCAACGCCGGACAAACGATCGACCAGCAAAAACTCTTCGGCTCTTATCCCAAAGCTTATGCCGAGTTGGCATTGCCCTCGATCGATCTGCCCATGCTGGCATATTTACGCCAAACCTTGATGCAATCGTGGCAAAGATCGCTAGGCTCAAGTCCCGGAGTCGTTCATCTCAACATTCCGTTTCGCGATCCGCTCGTTCCGCTTCTTCAGTCAGATGCTCAAGCGCTAGAAGCCGACTTTGACGCGGAAACCTTTTTTGGTCACGTCCATCCGCCCGTTGCCGTCTTTCCGTCTACTTCTGTCTGTCCGTTTCCTCTAAATGCTCACGGCATCATCATTGCAGGATGTGCCCAACCCAAATCACCAGAGCGTTATTGTCGGGCGATCGCCCATCTCTCAAAATTGCTAGAAATGCCCGTCTTAGCCGAAGGATTGTCTCCGCTTCGCAATTACGCGAGTCTCAATCCCTGTCTAATTTCGACCTATGACCTGATTTTGAGAAACCACCACTTAGCTCAAAAGCTGGCTCCTGATCTGGTGATTCGGGTCGGAGAAATGCCGACTAGTCGAGAACTGCGGCAGTGGTTAGCCGAAACTCAGCCGAGGCAATGGGTGATTGATCCGAGCGATCGCAATCTCGATCCGCTCCACGGCAAAACGACTCATCTCCAAACATCTGTCGAATCGTTTGCAGAAACGCTGGGGTTCCTGCACGAATCGTTGGAAGCCCCCCTAGCCCCCCAATTTTGGGGGGAACCGGAATCAAAGTTCCCCACGAGTGGCGGATTTAGGGGGCTTTCCCAGATTCATGCAAAAAGTCTACTGCCCGCTGAAACTCGATCGCCTAGTCCCTATCTAGAACTTTGGCAAACTGCGGACTCAAAAATTAGACACGCGATCGACCAAACGATGACGATCGAAGAAACCTTATTTGAAGGCAAAGCCGCCTGGTTGCTGTCGCAGTCTTTGCCTGTCGGAACGCCGTTCTTTATCTCTAACAGTATGCCTGTCCGAGATGTCGAATTTTTCTGGAAACCTGGGGATTCTGCCGTTCAGCCCTTTTTTAATCGAGGCACAAACGGCATTGACGGCACGCTTTCAACTGCGCTCGGAGTCGCGCACCGCCATCAAAGCAGCGTTCTGTTGACGGGAGATCTCGCACTGCTGCACGATACCAACGGCTTTCTACTCCGCAATCATTTTGTCGGACATCTGACGATCGTGCTAATCAACAACAACGGCGGCGGAATTTTTGGGATGCTGCCGATCGCGCAATTCAATCCCCCGTTTGAAGAGTTCTTTGCCACGCCGCAAAATATCAGTTTCGCCGACCTCTGCCAAACCTACCAGGTGGAGTATGAGCAGATTCACACTTGGAGCCAGTTGGTCAAACGTCTAAATCCTCTCCCATCTCAGGGCATCCGCGTATTAGAATTGCAGACTGATCGCGCGGCTGATGCCCAATGGCGGCACAATCATTTAGGCAGCTTTGCCCGATCGATTAGTCCTTAACCCCCAGTTTCTATGACCGTCGAATGGCACCTTGTCAAACCCTACGAAGATATTCTCTATCACAAGACGGATGGCATCGCTAAAATCACCATCAACCGTCCCTATAAGCGCAACGCCTTCCGCCCTAAAACTGTAGTCGAACTATGTGACGCGTTTAGCAACGCTCGTGAAGATAGCCGGATTGGGGTGATTTTCCTGACCGGAGCGGGTCCCCACACCGATGGCAAATACGCATTTTGTGCAGGAGGCGATCAAAGTGTGCGGGGTCACGGCGGCTATGTTGATGAAGCGGGAACGCCGCGATTAAACGTGTTGGATTTGCAGCGGTTGATCCGATCGATGCCCAAAGTCGTGATCGCCTTAGTCGCCGGATATGCGATCGGGGGTGGACACGTTCTGCATCTGCTGTGTGATTTGACGATCGCCGCCGACAACGCTATTTTTGGGCAAACTGGCCCAAAAGTCGGCAGCTTTGATGGGGGGTTTGGCGCAAGCTATATGGCGCGAATCGTCGGACAGAAAAAAGCCCGAGAAATTTGGTATCTCTGCCGCCAATACACCGCCGAGCAAGCCCTAGAGATGGGACTGGTGAATTGCGTGGTGCCGATCGACCAACTCGAAGCCGAAGGCATTCAGTGGGCAGGAGAAATTTTAGAGAAAAGCCCGATCGCGATTCGTTGCCTCAAAGCTGCCTTTAATGCCGATTGCGACGGTCAAGCAGGGCTACAAGAACTCGCCGGAAACGCGACGCTTCTCTACTACATGACCGAAGAAGGGTCTGAAGGCAAACAGGCATTCTTGGAGAAACGCAGCCCTGATTTTCGTAAATATCCCTGGTTGCCTTAACCGAGCCTGACAAAAATCGCACCCCGGCTAGAGGTGCGATCGCGGTAGAACAAAACCTGCAAAGCTCTTCAGAAAGTCTATGCTGTCTTTTCTAAAGGGGCGGCATAGTCTTCTAGACTGCTCACCGCAAAATCTTTGCGAGGCTCATGATGTGAGTCACTGTTTTTAGAGATAAGGATGGGTAGCCTTTCTACTGGCTCACTCTGCAAAGTCATCATTTGTTCAAATTGCCAGTTGGGTGCAAACACAGGCAATGCTAAAGAGCAAGCTTTCCAACTCCCTTGAACAAGGACGTTTAGCTGACCGCAGTTTCCTCCACGTCGTCCTTCAGGCACATAATGTCTGCAATGCCGACAGGCTGAAGCTAAGGGATCAGAGCGCTTCATAATAATTAGGCTTTTAGAAAAAGTTTGTGTGGTTAAACTTGGCACGGGTTCTTAAAGAAGAAACTTGTTGCTAAAATCTGAAATTTTTAAGACTAATTGCAAAATTTAATTTATCGCAATAACTCATTTAGGTCAGAAACTAGCTTTGCAGCAACGTGATCGGCTTATATCTCTATTGTGGTCTAAATATTTTGGGGATCAGTGGCATCAATAAAGTTGAATTCTTGATGCGGTCAAGGTTTTAAGACTTTTGCTGTAAAAATTGAGTTTAGATTTTCTTTAGATTTGACCTAAGAAATGAACAAGAGCAATCGTCAGATTTTGAATTCATAGATAAAACCCCTCGGTATTCACTGAAAACGATCGGGGATCAATTAAAAATTGAGAAGCCAATCAAAACTGATTAACTTGAAAATTAGTCTGTAAATTAGAGAACAAATTTAATCTTAAGAAATAATCTCCTTTCTTAAAGTGTAGTAATAGGCATGAAAAATGTAAGTGCAACCACAAACTTGAAGACCATAAAAGGTTTATGTCTCAAAGTAGAGCCGCATCTCTTCCCCAAGTGGATGACAAAGAACCAGAAATAGTATGACGGCTCACCACAAACTCCGCCGTCAAGTTGAGAATTTGACACCCGATGAGCAACTTCGCTGGTTGGACGAGATCGCTTCACTAGTCCGTCGCCGCATTTCACTCAAATATAAGCACCGCATCACGGAACTTGAAGGACTGGCAAAGAGATTTGGCAGAGAGTAGGCGCTCAGGGAGATGTGGATCAGGAACGATCGTCAAGGAATGGCTAACTCAGCTTCAAGGTCAAACGATCGGCTTAGATACTCAGATGCCATTCAGATTGCTACAGCGATCAAGAAAGGTGCGATCGTTTTTCTAACAAACGATGCACGTTTGCCTGCTATTGCTAATTTGAGGATGTTGGTACTGAATGACCTTATTGCAAGCGATAAAAGGTCATCCGCCGGGAGATCGAGGTTCTCTGCCGCCGCTGCGTTCTGCCGTTAGCTTGTCTCATGTATCAGGTTGAGCCGCTAAAATTTGAAATCATAGGTACTTACCTGATTACCCAACTCTTGCTGCTAAACAGAACCGCCATGACCTTACGTGAACTTCAAGATCAAGCACTTAGACTTTCTGTCGAGGATCGTTGGCAATTAATCAACAGCTTAATGCGTTCTCTTCAACCAAAAACACAGTTAACGGTTAAGCCCAAGGGTTTAGCCGCAAGTTTAATCGGCGTTGCCAAGACGGATGCGCCAACACCCACAGATGAAGAAGTGAAAGCCATGCTAGACGATCGGTTGACGCAAAAATATTTGTGATGCGAGTTTTGTTTGATACCAATGTGCTGCTAGACGCTTTACTGGCACGAGAACCTTTTGTAGCAGATGCTGCTTTTTTGCTAGAGGCAGTTGAAGCGGGGCGGCTTGAAGGGTTTATGTCAGCAACGACGGTGACAGATGTGCATTACTTGATCGGGCGGCAGACTAAAAGTGCCGAAATTGCCACAACAGCCGTGACCCGTTTGTTGAAGCTGATGGAAATTTGTCCAGTCGATCGCGGAGTATCAGAGCAAGCGATCGTGCTTAAGTTGGCTGATTTTGAGGACGCGGTGCAAGTAGCGTGTGCTATCTCACTTAGGCTAGAAGCAATTATCACTCGTGATATTCCTGGGTTCACCAATTCCAGTTCTGTCTTCTGGCGAGCTGAAAGCTCTTTTGGTATGAGCAGGTGCCTGAAATTGCGATGACGACCTGCCTGATCGCGCCTCAACTCCAACCCGTAAAGAAATTTTCCATACTGAAATAAGTGCGTAAACCTGACAGAATCTCTAAAGGTTGAAACTGGGCAACTGACCCCGCAAAATCGTTGAATGCCGATCGTAAGAGATAATCAAACCATGCTTGAATCCTACCGCCAACACGCTGCCGAACGTGCCACTTTGGGCATTCCTCCACTGCCGCTCAGTGCCCAACAAACCTCTGAACTGTGCGAGTTGCTCAAAATTCCTCCCGCAGGCGAAGAAGAGACGTTACTGGAACTGCTGCGCGATCGCGTTCCTCCCGGCGTTGATCAAGCGGCTTATGTCAAAGCGGGATTTTTGACGGCGATCGCCAAAAAAGAGATCACGAGTCCCTTAATATCGCCTCAGTCTGCGGTGACGCTGCTCGGCACGATGATGGGCGGCTACAACGTCCACTCGCTGATCGAGTTGCTGCAATCTGATGATGCAGAATTAGCGACAGGAGCAGTTGCAGCTCTCAGTAAAACGCTGTTAATTTTTGATGCCTTTCACGATGTGCAGGTCTTGGCAGACACGAATGCCAACGCCAAACAAGTGATGAATGCTTGGGCTGAGGCAAAATGGTTTACCGATCGTCCCCCGTTGGCAGATCAGATCACCGTCGTGGTCTTCAAAGTGCCCGGAGAAACCAACACCGACGATCTGTCTCCCGCAACTCACGCCACAACGCGCCCCGATATTCCGCTTCACGCCCTAGCAATGCTGGAATCGCGAATGCCCGGTGGCTTGCAAACCTTGGCGGAGATTAAGCAAAAAGGCCATCCCGTTGCCTATGTGGGCGATGTGGTCGGCACGGGATCGTCTCGCAAATCTGCGATTAACTCAGTGCTTTGGCACATCGGGCAAGACATTCCTTTCATGCCTAATAAACGAACGGGCGGCTATGTTTTGGGTGGCTCGATCGCCCCGATTTTCTTCAACACTGCCGAAGATTCGGGGGCGCTCCCAATTCAGTGCGATGTCTCAAAAATGGAGACGGGCATGGTGATCACGATCCATCCGTTTAAAGGTGAAGTGACGAATGAATTAGGAGAAGCGATCGCGACGTTTAGCCTACAGCCAGAAGTGATCACTGACGAAGTTCGGGCTGGAGGACGGATTCCTTTGATCATTGGGCGCAGTCTAACCGACAAGACCCGCGCTGCAATGGGGCTTGAACCCAGTGATCTGTTTATTCGTTCTACTCTGCCTGTGGATACGGGCAAAGGGTTTACTCTGGCGCAAAAGATGGTCGGCAAAGCTTGCGGACTACCAGGGGTGCGTCCTGGTATGTCGTGTGAACCTGCGATGACCACAGTGGGATCTCAAGACACGACCGGACCCATGACTCGCGACGAACTGAAAGAACTCGCTTGTTTGGGCTTCAGCGCTGATCTGGTGATGCAGAGTTTTTGCCACACTGCCGCCTATCCAAAACCTGTTGACATCAAAACTCACCATGATTTGCCCGACTTCATCTCGTCGCGGGGTGGCGTGGCGCTGCGTCCGGGAGATGGCATCATTCACTCTTGGCTGAACCGGATGTTGATGCCTGACACGGTTGGCACAGGGGGCGATTCTCACACCCGCTTTCCTTTAGGGATTTCTTTCCCGGCGGGGTCGGGATTGGTGGCATTTGCGGCGGCGATCGGAGTCATGCCGCTCGATATGCCCGAATCTGTTCTCGTCCGCTTTAAAGGCGAAATGCAGCCCGGAATCACACTGCGAGATTTGGTGAATGCCATTCCTTATGTGGCGATTCAAAAGGGGCTGTTGACCGTCAGCAAAGAAAACAAACAGAACATCTTTGCAGGACGGATTTTAGAAATTGAAGGGTTGCCTGATCTCAAAGTTGAGCAAGCCTTTGAGCTAACCGATGCGTCTGCCGAACGGTCTTGCGCGGGATGCACGATCAAACTCAGCCCCGAAACGGTTTCGGAGTATTTGAGATCAAACGTGGCGCTGCTCACCAACATGGTGGCACGCGGCTATGAAGATGCCCGAACGAT
>JAYVFW010000090.1:0-18837 GCA_043772715.1 Phormidesmis sp.
GCTGATTGCAACCGCTTTGCACCTAGTTAATCCTGAGCATTTACGCAACTGGTTCGCAGACGGTTGTTACTGTACTTCATAAGCCTGAAATGCGCTGTAAATCGGGTCGGTTGAGTGTCGTCGATCCCAGACTTTTGATATTTAAGCCTGCTTCCTCCACCAGAATCTTGATGAAGTCGCCAATCAAATCGCTGGCGCTTTCGTGAGATTCCAAAGGGGTCATGATTTCTAGGGTGTTTTGATAGTAAGTTAAGCGGGGCGATCGCCGATCTCCAAGCGCGTTTGAGATGGTTTCATAAGTCTGCCAACTGATGTCGTGGAGTGAGATGCGTTTCTCTGCAAGAACTTGGGAAGCGATCGCTTCGTTGGTGCTAACCATTGAAATTCTCCAAATTGCTTTGATTTAACGTCAGTTCGACAAAAGCGATTCGTTCCGGTTGTGAATTCGGAAGCCCCCTAAATCCCCCAACTTGGGGGACTTTGAATATCTGAAATTGGCGGACGATTTGCTGAAAGTTGTCTATTTTGAACTCGCCTGTGCAATGCCTCGCGACTCACGAGTTGCCGAATCCCCTCTAAATGTTGGGGGACAGCAGATCCGGGAACTTGTAATAGGAGAGTGAGTTCGCCGTTGACTTGTTCATAGATTCGTAAAAAGCGACCGTTGGTTAAGATGCCATAGCGAATGTTGAGAAGGGTGAGATAGCGACGAAATTTTCGGGTGTGTCGATCGAGGTTTTGTCGAGGATGTTTGGCTTCTATAATCAGTTGCAGATGGCTCCGATGCCCAAAAACGTTGACAGCAACCGCTAAAAAGTCGAGCCGAATGCTGCCAAAGGTGACTTCTTGCCGCCAACTCTGAGGAGAATATCCCAACGCTGGAAGCAAAAAGTGAACAATGAATTTGCTTTCAACTTCAGATTCGTTGTGGCAATGTTCTGGGTTATAGAAGCTGGGCACTTCAGTCGGCATAACATCGAGAGTAAGTGAATAATCAACGTTAATGTAATGGCTCAAAACTGAGAATGCCCCGATCGCCATCCAGGCAAACCGGAATTCCAACAGGTAAGGCGGCATTTTCGCCATCGTGACCAAATGGCAAATCAGAGATAATCGGAATTCCTAAATCACTGAGACGATCGCGTAATACTTCGTGAGTAGTAAAGCTGGGAATATTACTAGGCGGATCGCATTGGCTGAAACGTCCCAACGCGATCGCGCATGCATTTTGAAATGCATCAGACGATCGCCATTGGGTCAACATCCGATCGATCCGATAAGGCGCTTCACTCACGTCCTCAAACGCTAGAATGATGCCCGACAAATCAGGTTGTAATGGCGTATTGAGAATATGAGTGGCAACGGTAAGATTGGCTGGAAGTAACAATCCAGTGGCTTGTCCGCCACCCCAACCGGAACCTGTGAGCGATCGTAACGGACGACCTTCGACCCAATCAAATAAACGTTCTTTTGACCAATCCGGCTCGGCTGCGATCGTCGTCAACAATGGCGCGTGAACTCCCGAAATTCCTTGATTGCTAAAGCTCCACAACAAGCTAGTGATGTCAGAAAATCCGATCAGCCACTTCGGTTCTGTTAAGGGAAATGTCCAATCTTCGAGCAGTCTGGCTCCTCCATATCCGCCCCTGGCACAGAGAATGCCTTTACATTCGGGATCTTTGAGGGCAGTTTCTAACTGGGTGCGGCGGTTTGCATCAGTTCCGGCGAGATAGCCGTGGCGATCGTCAAACCCCGGTGTTAACTCGACTCGATAGCCTCGATCGCGCCAAACGTCTACGCCTTGCTGAAAGGCACTCATTTCTCTCAAGGTGCCGCTGGGAGAAATGACTCGCAGCAGATCACCAGGTTTAAGCGGGGCTGGTGGTTGACAGCGTTTCATGTCTCAAACCTTTTGTAAAATCGTTTCAGACCAGGCTTCTAGGCGATCGCTCATCGCTTCTAAAGAATATTCGGCTTCGGCTTGGCGACGACAGGCTTGACGATCGAAGTGATCTAACTGCGCGATCGCGTTTACCAATCCATCAACGCTGTCAGGTTCGACTAACCAACCTGTCTCGCCATCGCGAACAATTTCCGCAGGGCCGCCACGACGGTAGGCGATCACGGGCACTCCGCAGGCGAGGGATTCGATCGCCACATTTCCAAAGGCTTCGACCCAGCGAGGAGTCATTAATAATGCTTGTGATTGTCCTAACACTTGCTGCAATTCTGAGGTGGACAAAAATCCGCCGTATGCGATCGCAGCATCAGGATAATCAGCACAAATTTGATCCCAGTAAGCTTTATCTTGAATCACGCCCCAAATTTTGAGCGGAATTCCGACAATTTGCGCCGCCGCTACCGCATCTTCTAAGCCTTTTTCTGGCGCGATTCGACCGACCCAGGCGAGTTGTGGTTTGGGTTGAGCGCAAAACTCATAAAGTGACAAGTCAAAGCCGTTTTGAATGTTGCGACAACGATCTGCAAACCGAAACGTTTCTGCCTGGGCGCGACTGTGAACTGCGATCGTGCCCGGAAACTCAACAGCAATCTGTTCAATCATCTGATCCATTGCGTCGGTCAGCGAACCCATGCTGACGAGGTGAGCGATCGGGCGTTCAAAAAACGGGGTCAGATAGAACGGCAACCAATCGTAAGCAAAGTTGATCAGCAAATCATACTCATGTTGCACCTGACGAGCATACGCCCACATATTTCCCAGCACCGAGTTTGGGGGCAGCGTAATTGGAGCATCGCGTCCTTGAGTTTGGGCAGTGATTTGAAGTGTTCCGGCGATCGTCACCACAGACACGCCTTCGAGAACAGAGTTGGCGGGAGCGACGATCGTCACCTGATGTCCCTGCTGCTTTAAGGCTTGAGCAATATTTTTAAGGGTCAATTCAACGCCTCCTCCAAGCCCCGAACCCAATGCCCCCACCGATGTAGACAGCAGCAATAACTTGAGAGGATGCTTAAATCGCGTCACAGGGTTTGAATAATGAAGGTTTCTACAGGTTGCGGGTTTACCGTTTCTAAATCTGTTTAAGCAGAGTTTTTTTAGCTGAGTTTGTTGTAGGACAGCATATTAGGTGAAGAGGTTGAACTGTGTTGTTTTAAAGAAGAGAAAAAGGGCGTTGCTGAATGCAAGTATGAATCTGTCTATCGAGACTGAATCCTTTCGCCCCCTAAATCCCCCAATTTTGGGAGACTTTAAGATTCTGGTTCTCCTCAAACTTGGGGGGCTAGGGGGGCAATTCATATTTGCATTCAGCAGCGCCAAAGAGAAAAAGCTCCTGTGAACCTCGCTCTGAAAGTGAGTTATATTTTTGACATCTAGATCATAGCTTTGATTGCCCTATGAAGCCGCTTGCTCTAACCTGCGCTTTAACTGCACTGATATTGTCACCTTTGCTGCTAGCTGCATCTTCTACTGCAAAGAAATGCGACCCTGCTTATCCGAGTGTTTGCATTCCTTCCCCGCTGCCTGACCTGGATTGCAAAGATATTCCTTATCGCAACTTTAAAGTGTTGCCTCCCGATCCGCATCGGTTCGATCGCGACAAAGACGGCATCGGCTGTGAGAAAAAATCATAAGCAAAGCGCTTACCAGCGTTGAATTGTTTTTGCTAACTCTTGCAGGTTTAGATAATCCACGACAAAGCTTTTTTGAAGTAGCTCCGGCGGAATGAATTCATCATATTTTTGCAGTCGAGGAACTTCGTCTGCGTTGAGCAACTCATCCGCATTCAGTCGTCTTTCTGTCAGCGATCGGATCTCATAGTCCAGACTTTCTAGCTTGCACTTACCGAGTCTAACGACCAAAAAATAGGGCGATCGTGCCTTAATACTTTTTAAGCCTAACGCCTCTTTGCAATGGACTCTCAAAAAGCGTTCTAAAGTGCGAAAAGCAATCGTACCTGCCCAGGGAAAAATGCAGCAGAGCGCCTCATCTAAAAGCACGATCGAGTGATCGAATAATCCCGTTTTATGTGCCATTTCACGGGCTAGCTGCAATCGCTGCTTTGCCCCTGCCTGCAAATATGAATAGTCAGTAGACTCTTGCAGAACTTGCCGCATTCGTTGCAACACCCGATCGTGAATCTCACCTGCACTGCCTCGCCAAGAGCTAGCGGTGGCGACTTGTTGACTCACTTGCACCGCAATCACTTTTTTATGGGCATCGACTTCCAGCACTTCCCAGACGCGCCCCGCTAGTGAGATACGATCGCCCTCTCCAGGTGGCACGACGATGCTGCCGATCGCTTTTCCGTCGCGCTTGACGACATAATCTTCAACATCAGGAAAAATGGCGTAGAACTTAAAATTTCGGGCAATCTTCTCGCCTTGCAAGCCGATAATCAATCCGCCTTCCGCAGTTTTCTCGATGTGATCAATCTCGATCAAATGCCGCAATAGCTGCCGAAAATCATTTTGTGAGATGGCGTGAAACGGCGGCAGTGTTAGCACTTGTTCCGCCAGCGCCGAAGGTGAAAGCTCTCCTCGCGAAGCCAACACGCTGATCGTTTGGTGATAAAGCAAACTAAACGGATAGCGCCTCGATCGGGCTGGTTCAATCCACTTTTCTTCGAGATAAAGCTGAACGATCGCGATGCACTGCAAAAGCTGCCAAGGTATCTGTTCGGGCAACAATTCTTCACCCGTTGGTCGCTCTTCTGCACAAACAAACCGCATCTCAGCCGCGCCGCCCCGTCTGCCCGATCGCCCCAATCGCTGCAAAAAGCTCGCAACCGAAGCAGGCGCATCAAGCTGAATGACGCGATCGAGTTGCCCCAGATCAATACCCATTTCAAACGTCACTGTCGCGGCAGTCACTGCTGGCGTATCGGGCTTTCGCATCGCCGTTTCTGCGGTTTCTCTCAAAGCGGCTGAAATGCTGCCGTGATGAACGTGATAAATATCAGGAAACCCTTTAGCGTGAGCGATTTCTCGCAGCGCGGCGATCGCCTCTTCGGTTGCGGTGCGCCCATTGGCAAAAATCAGACATTTGCGCCCTTGACTCTGATTAAACAGATGCAAATGATAAGGGTTAAACGCCGAATCTTTGGTTTCTCCGATCGCTCTCACAACCAATCCGGGATCATAAAAATGCTCTAGCGAAAGCTGAATGTGGCGCTGTCCGTCTGCGATTTGTGGCGTACTCACCGTTCGCGTTGTGCCCGATCGCAGCCAGTCTTCTGCCAATTTATAATCTCCTAGAGTGGCAGAAAGTCCAATTCGGCGTGGCTGATTGTGAGTGAGTTGGGCGAGACGCGAAAGCTGGCAGAGAATCTGTGCCCCACGATCGCTGCCAATAAAGGCATGAATTTCATCAATCACGATAAATCGCAAATCGCCAAAGACGCGATCGAGATCAGCGCTTTTATTAACCAGCAAACTTTCTAATGACTCTGGGGTGATCTGCAAAATGCCGCGCGGATCGGTGAACAGCTTTTTCTTGCGGCTTTGAGTCACATCTCCATGCCATGCCCACACGGGAATATCGGCATATTTTAAGAGATCATTTAAGCGATCGAACTGGTCATTAATCAGTGCCTTAATCGGACCGATATAGATCGCGCCCACCGATTTAGCAGGATTTTCATACAGCAACGTCAACACGGGTAGAAAGGCTGCCTCTGTTTTTCCAGATGCCGTTCCTGCTGCAATTAGCAAATGATCGTCTGTATCAAATACAACACGACAAGCTTCGATTTGAGACTGTCTCAGAGCAGCCCAGCCATTGCTGTAAATATAATCTTGAATAAAAGGAGCAAGACGCTGATGAGAATTTTGCATGAATACTAATTTTCAATCACTGCTACAGCATTCAGCTTTTTTGTAGCTTAATTCGAGACAGGGTAAGGCTCGTCACATTTTACGCTCAAGATCTCGTTTCGGTCAAAATCCTTTTATGATAAACAAAATCTATCTTCCGATGGATTGAGAGATCCCTCTATTGTTAGATAACCTGCACAAGGCTCGCAACTTTAAAAAGAATGATGAATTCTGTCGCACGATGGAAATCATTCTTCCTCTATGTCAGATACTCACGGAGACAGAATTTAATATGTTGAAAAAAATTGCGGCGGCAACTAGTGTTATTGCAATTCTGGCAGGCTATGCCTTGCCGGGTGCGGCTCAATCGATCGATACCCATCTCGCTCAAAACCCCACGTCTCCCTCTACAGAGACGACTCCTATAACGCCCTCAACCACAACGACAGAACCGATTAAAACCCCTTCCGATACCCCAACAACTCCCACCGAGACGCAACCGATGTCGCCTTCGACCCCCTCTACAGAGACGACTCCCATAACGCCTTCAACCACACCGACATCGCCTGCGATCGAACCACCTACAACGCCTCCGACCGAGACGCAACCGATGTCGCCCCCGACTCCTTTGCCATCTACTCAACCAGTCACCCCCGAACCCACAACCACTACCCCAACCCCCACTCCGGCTGCTGGAGTAAAGCCCGGTGACGCAACGGCTACAACAACGGTGCTTGGAGAAGAAACAATCACGGGCATCAAAGAAGTTTCCTTTCCGACCCCACCGGTCACTCCTGCTTTCTTTACATTGCCGATCGAGCTTCGCGTAATGAAAGATGCGGCGATCACCAGCAATACGCCGATCACCGATAAGAATGCTACCGATCTTTCAGCTTGGTCAAGTGCGATCAGAGCCTGTGCCATGGATAAACCCGCATTTGTCCGCGTGGTCGGTGATCAGCAAGTGCCCTTTATGATCAACGGCACCGAAGGGAAAGTTAGACTGAATGCAAACGATAAGCCTGTTTGTAGTGTTTAACTTTTCTAAGTCATTCCGTTGGCTACCTAGAAGTTTCTAATTGATGAGGAAGTTGATCGCGATCAACTTCCTCATTTTTTTGGGTGCGATCGCTTTAGCAATGCCTTTGTGCATAGGCTATTCGTCATGTGCTTTGTGTGCTAAAGGACTCATGTCAAATTCAAACGTCAGCTCGACTTGGGGAACCTCAAGCCAAAATTTCCGGTTCAAAGTCCCCCATTTTTGGGGGATTTAGGGGGCAAAAGCCACTAACAACACAGCGAAAAAACCCGTCGAACTGAGGTCAATCAAGATCTAAAGCGTGAATTCTGCAAACTCGCCGTTGGGTTTTGCTTGTGCAATGCTGACCCGACTTAGCTGAAAATCTGCCCGCTGCAAAAGTTGACTCAGAGATAGGTGAGGGTTTTGATGCAAGATATTCAGCACGCTCATAAAGTCCCGCACAATCTCACCGGGAGTCAACAATTTATCTGCCCCCACTCGATCGCTGATCACGCTCAAAAATTCTTTTAACTCCTGCGACGAGAGCATCTTGCTGTAGTCATAGTGGTGTTTGTGCATTTCTGCCAATCGTTGCAGCAATTGCAAAACTTCAGATTGGCTCAACGGCTCTAAGCGAATCACGGGCGCGATCGTATCTACCATGCCGCTCTGACTAACCAAGGCACTCTGAGCCGTGCGCCGTTGCCACGCCGGATCACTATAAAGCCCCCGTCGCGGGTCTTCTAAAAATTGGGGAGTGCCACCAATCACGATCCCCAAATGAGAGACTCTGCCCTGCATCACATCATTAAACATTGCCAGCAGTTTGTCGTAGTTGTTTTGACGAGATACCGTGGTCGAGATTTTTAGTAAGTGAATCACCTCATCTAACACAATGATCAGCCCTTTGTAGCCAATGTCTGCAACAAATCGAGCCAAAAGCTTGATGTAGTCATACCAGGTATCATCGTCAATAATCACCCGCACTCCTAACGCAGCTTTTGCCTCTGTTTTGGTCGAAAATTCTCCTCGTAGCCAGCGCAATGCTGACTCTTTCTTGAGATCATCATCACTGCGGTAGCCTGACCAATAAGCAATGATCACGTTTGCAAACTCAAACCCGTTCACCAAGTCTGAGACATCTTGAGTGACGGCTCGAATTTTGGCTTCTATGTAAGTATCAAACCCCTGATCACTAGACTTCAAACCCGTCTCCTGCGCCACTTGAGTTTGAATTCCGGCAATCCAGCGTTCTAGAATCATCGTCAACGCGCCGCCATCCGGTCGGCTCTTAGTCGTGAGATTGTGCAGCAACTCTCGGTAGGTCGCGAGGCTAGAACCATTCGTTCCGGCAAGGCGGCGATCGGGCGTGATATCGGCATCTGCAACCACAAACCCTTGCTCCACGGCATGGCTGCGAAGCAGTTGCAGCATAAAGCTTTTTCCAGCTCCATAGCGTCCGATCACGAGCCGAAACGTCGCCCCGCCTGCCGCAATATTGCTGAGGTCTTGCAGCAGCGTTGTGACTTCTTTTTCTCGCCCCACGGCAATGTGATCTAGCCCCAAGCGGGGAACAACTCCTGCCCCTAATGCGTTAATTAAAGCAGTGGAGACTCGTTTAGAGAGTTGAGACGGTGCCATAGAGTTGCGCGTGAAGTGAATCGCAACCAGCGTATCACCGCTGATAGCGATCGATCACTTTATAGACGTTAGGAACTCACCTGAAAGCACCCATTTAAGAAAGATCCGTGAAGTCTTACTTTACTTTCTACAGGTTTCAACTCAGTGCCTATACTAAATTCTTACGATGAGGTTTTTTAGCGAAATGAAAACTTGAAAATCGGTAATCTTTATATTTACTAGTTCGTCAAATAATAAGGCTTCCTAAAAAACCTTTAACCGACGTGCGATTGATCACTCACTTCAGTAAATTTAGCGAAGATTCTCCGCCAAAACTCGTAGGTTAGAACGATTTTTCCCGGAAACCCGTTAAAGGCTCAGTAGTAATAACACAGTAGGAATGATTAGGTAATTACTAGCAAAACACGGATGAGTTATCTGGATTCATCCTCCATGTCAGTTCACTCGTTCCTGAATGTATTGCTCATTATCCCATTGGGGAAGTAGTCTAATGTTTCAGCAATTTACAGCAAGACTCGTCACCCTAAGCACGATCGCGACCCTCTCTCTTTCGTCTGCGGTAAACGCCGTCACAGTCTACCAGATTGACGATGGAAAGAGTGAAGCAGCCGTAGGGCTGACCCCCGCTTCTTGTACTGCAACTTCCCCTCCGATCCCTAGAACCAATCCGCCCCCCGTTTTTGGCGACTTGCTGTGGCTCAATTCTTTCAACACCAGAGCTGGCGGGGAATTTATCGACTCGATCGATGTGGTTTGGGGTGCACGGGTCAGTGACCCTTGCACCAAAACCGAATTGCTTGACAGCGGAATCTCAAATGAACCCGCAAAAGTTTTTTTATACACCGACGCTAACGGAGACGGACAGCTAGAGCTTTTAGCTGAAAAAGATACGATCGTTCGCCCTCCTGATCCGCAGCGTCCTGACATTTTTTCTAGAATCGTGCTTGATCAGCGCCAGCAAGTTAGTGGAACTTTTTATGTAGCGGCACTGTTTCCCAACCAGAAAGAAGGACAATTTCCGGCGGCTCTAGATATGCCCCCCGCTGGCACACCGCCTAGAGCCGGGAAGTCTTGGCTAGCTTTCAGCACCCCCTCCGGCACCTCTCCCAGCCAGTATTTTGCTCCTAGCGTCAATCCGCTCCTAAATCTCCCCGATAAAAATATTTACACCGCAGGTTATTGGCTGTTGCGCGCCAACGGCAGTGCAGCCCCCTTAAAATCGGTGCCAGAGTCAACGTCAGTGATTAGTTTGGTGGCGATCGCAACGTTGAGTGCCGGAACGCTGCTCAGACGGAAACCCAAATCTTGATATCTCCCCGATTGCAGAATCTTTTGCTTAAGCCGTGGCGCTATGATACTGATGGTTGGTCGAAACTGCGAACCTCTTCCACAGAAACGAAATGGTGACACTGGTTGTAACGATCAATCTGCTCTTAGCGCTGGGCTGCTTTTATCTAGCGTGGAAAGTCTGGCAGTTTCGCCGAGCGATCGCGATCGCAGCCGATGCCCTGCTAATCGCCGAGCAACGCACTCATGCTGTGCTACACGGTGCCCCGGACGCGATTCTCAGAGGGCAGGTTGGCACTCATCAGCTTCGACAGCGCTATCAGCAATTAGAACCTCAATATCAGCAAGTCAGAAAAGCACTGGCACTTTTGAGCCTAGGGCAAACAGTCTGGAGACGACGTGCCCAGTTTTTGCCGATCTCAAACGTGTCTCAGCAAACTTTCAGAAGGTCGCAAACCAAACCGAGAAAATAGCCAAAGGTGCCCCTTCATCCATCAATTTCCCTTTGCAAGGGTCTTGGCTCTCAACCTTGGGATACTTATAGAAGACGGATGAGTCAGTGGCTCTACACAAATCTTTGAGATCTATACCTATGGATTGGAAGGATTCAGCAAGATTCTGGCAGAATGGGGTTAACTTACTTAAACGCAAAGTTTGAGTAGGCGTTAGCAAAGAATTAGTGCGAGGATATGTCAAACAATCGTTCTGGAGCTTTTTTAGGAGGAATGATCATCGGAGCCGCTTTTGGCGCGGTTGCAGGTCTACTAGTCGCACCTCGTACCGGACGTGAAACTCGACAGCTAATCAAAAAATCTGCTGATGCTCTCCCAGAGTTGGCAGAAGATTTATCAACGACCGTGCAACTTCAAGCAGATAGGCTCTCAGAAACCGCTCTGCGAAACTGGGATGGCACCTTGGGGCGGCTACGTGAAGCCGTTTCAGCAGGGCTAGATGCGACCCAGCGCGAACACCAACTGCTTAACCGCACCGAGGTGGAACCACCCACTGACCCTCAGCCTCCTTTACGCGATCGTTTGCTATAGGCGAAATCTGGTGATTGATCCCATCTTCTGGTTAGGACTCTCGATTTTATTGGTGGCAGTGAGCATCGCTGCCGTCTTGGTTGTCATGGTGCCCGCTATTCAAGAGTTGAGCAGAGCCGCTCGCAGTGCCCAAAAGCTGTTTGATACGCTCAATCGTGAGCTTCCTCCTACCCTAGAGGCGATTCGGCTGACGGGGCTAGAGATTAGTGAACTAACAGACGATATCAGTCAGGGCGTTCAGAGTTCGGGTCAGATCGTTAAGCAAGTTGATCAGAGCATCACCGGGGCTAGACAACAAGTGCAGAAGGCTCAAACTACGAGTCGAAGCGTGTTTGCCGGAGCCAAAGCTGCTTGGAAAACATTGACTCAGCCTGCTAAAACGAGACGGACTGATCGCCTTTCTTCATCGACGCGCAACCCGATCGAGTTGAACGAATCTCGTCGCCCTGAGCGCAATAGTGAACCCCCCGATCGACCCTATGCTCCAGGCTATCTCGCTTACCCCGAAGTCGAGGAAGGCAATGAAATCTCAGAGTTAGACTCTCACTCATTAGAGGCATCTAGAAATGGACTTCGCGACTCTCTGAGAGAAACTGACGATCGCAGTGATCAACAACCGACTCGGAGTGACCATAATTTCTAGTTTTTCTCGAAATGATGATCCCAGGCACCTATTGCAGGTGCCTTTTTTAGGCAAACTTTATCAAGCAAATTGACTCGGTTCCCCTTAGCCTTCTAATATTAGATTAGAGTAAACAAATGTAAAGAAAGGTAAGCTTGACTACGCTTGTCGCTTTCATTCCCTCAGCCATCCGCCCATCTCGTTTCATGACCCCTATCTCAAACGTCAATGCACTATTTTTTGAGTCGCCCTTTTTGGAAGGCAGTCACCGTCTTTTGTCTAACGCTCTCGATCTGGACGATCGCTCCTGCCGCCCAGGCTTATAACAACCCAGATTTGTTGCCCGACCAGCCCACCAATGTGATTGACCTGGCAAAGATATTAACCGCGGTTCAAGAAGAGGCGCTTTCTAAGAATCTGGATGAATTTGAAGTCGAGACGGGATGGAAACTGCGGGTGCTAACCCAGTTCGATCGCACTCCCGGCACTGCCGTCAAACAATTTTGGAATCTCGATCGTAAAAGTGCGATGCTGATTGCCGATCAGCGAGGGGGCAACATTCTCAACTTTAGTGTGGGAGATGACTTCTTTCCCTTACTCTCACGGACTTTTTGGATCGAGCTGCAAACCCGATTTGGCAATCAATTTTTTGTCCGTGAAAACGGGGAAGATCAGGCAATCATTCAGGCTTTAGATGCGGTCAAGCTGTGTCTACGTCAAAACGGCTGTAGCGTTGTTCCAGGGTTGCCGAGAGAACAGTGGGTTCTCACCCTAGTGACTTCGACGATCGGAGGCGTGATTTTTGGGTTTGCAGGGCAGCCTCACAAAGGTCAAGAAGGCAAGGGCTTTTCGTGGCAATGGGCGCTGATCTTCTCACCGCTCTGGGGCATTTTGTTTCTCGCGTTTGGAGTTGGTCCAGTGGTGACTCGCACATCTGACTGGCTACCTCTGTTTCGCAATGTGTCAGGGTTTGCCTTAGGCGCACTAGTGGCATTTTTAGCCCCGATGTTTAGAAAATCATCTGCCCCTGAAGCGTGAGGGTTAGCTGACAATCGACTCGTGGGCAGTCTCGCAATTAGGACGCGCCACCACTCCGGGATAAGGCTCTAAGGCAAATGCTTGGTCTGGGTCGCTGAGTAGGTGGCGATCACAGACCCCAAAGAGTTCCGTTTCAGTTCGGGTCAGCCGCATCTCGCGCTGAAAAGTGCCTGCGGAGTCTACACCCTGAGCGATGTAGTTGAGATACATTTTCAGATAGCTAACCCGCGCCCGCTCTGGAATTGTCTGTGCAGTGGTTGTTTGACGCAATCGCTCGATATAGTCGCGAACTTCAGCCAGCGTCACAATAGAAACAGGCTGACCGCTTAAAGTTTGGCGAATTTGCTTAAAAATCCAAGGATTGCGGATCGCCGCACGACCCACCATTACGCCTGCGGCTCCTGTCTGGGATAGAACGGCGACTGCTGCACTGGCAGAGGTGACATTGCCATTGGCTAAAACTGGGCAATTCACCCGCTGCACGGCGTGGGCAATCAGATTGTAATGCACAGCACTGTGATACATCTCTTTAACAGTGCGACCATGCAAGCTCAATAAATCGATGTCGTGTCGGTTGATCAGATCAAGAATGCGATCGAAGTTAGCGGTATCGTCAAAGCCAATTCGCATTTTAACGGTCAACCGTCCATCAACTGCCTCGCGCAACTCGCCTAGAATTCGGCTTACCTTTTCGGGATCGCGCAACAATCCGCCACCTACATTTTTGCGGTAAATTCTAGGGGCAGGGCATCCCATATTCAGGTCGATGCCCGCGATCGGATAATGGCTTAACGATTGAGCAATGCGAACGAGATCGGGAATACTTTCGCCAATCAATTGAGCAAAAATGGGACGATCTGTGGAATTTTCGGTGATCGATCGCAGGGTTTTTTTATCTAACCCTGAATTAGCGTAGACGCGGAAGTATTCAGTAAAGAAATAATCGGGGCTGCCATAGCAATCGATTACACTCATGAAAAACAAATCGGTCACATCTTGCATGGGAGCAAGTGCTGTTAATGCAAGCCCTGAATGCAGAGGCGGCGGTAAGCGATTCTCCTTCGGAGACACTTTGTGAACAGGATGAAGCATTGGTGCAAGTCGGTCTATTGAAGTGCACAGCAATTAAACGGAATTCTGTTCACTACGTGATCTAACAGATCCTATCAGAGATCCATTTGCTACAGAAGTTGTTTCAGACCAAAACCTCGGAGGTTTAAGCCACCCTGTCGGTCACGATGCTTGATTCTTGGTTAAAACCTCCGAGATTTGCGTAAGTCTTAACCTCAAAGAGGCTTTGCCAAGTGCCCAACCTAAGCTTTAAAACCGTAAAACCTTTGAGAAATAGACACTTCTCAAAGGCTTTGCCTCTACGAGCATGGAGGGACTCGAACCCCCGACCCTCAGAACCGGAATCTGATGCTCTATCCACTGAGCTACATGCCCTCGTCACGCCAATACTATAGCACTGAAAACAGGGTCGAGAATCAAGGGAGAAATTCGAGTTTAGCGCTCGATCGCTAAAAGTATGCCATCGGATCAACGGGTTCGCCGTTTTGTCTGACTTCAAAATGCAGGTGAGGTCCCGTCGAAAGCCCGGTTGAGCCGACCGCGGCGATCGGTTGCCCTCTCTCGACTAATTGCCCTTCTGAAACATAAAGCTCGCTCGTATGTCCATAGAGGGTAGTAGTGGTGTTGCCGTGATCGATGATCACCGCATTGCCATAACCGCCATACCATCCGGCAAAAATCACCACGCCGCGATCGGCAGCCCGAATCATGCTGCCATAGTCAGCACCAAAATCTACGCCAGAGTGAAAGCGCTGGTAGCCTAAAATCGGGTGCATTCGCCAGCCAAACCCACTGGTGATCTCACCATCACTGGGGTAACTCATCTGACCTGTGCCCAAGATGACAATGCCATTTTTAGCGCGTTCTTCAGACACTCGTTTTTGAATCAGCGCTCCGATGCCTTGAGAGTCTTTTGCAAGTTGAGCTTCAGCAGCTTCGAGCGCCCGCCGATCGGTCTTTAAACGATCGACCACTTTGTTTTGATAGTCTGCTTGCGCTTCAAATTCTGATTTTTGCGCGAGTAGCTCTTGGGTAATCAGCGCAATTTGATTTTTTTGCTGTTCGACTTGATCTTGCTGAAGATCGAGCCGCTCGGCATCCGATTTTAAGTTAGTGAGAATTTTACGATCGGTTTTATAAACTCGCCTGAGCTGCTGGCGACGATCGATAAAATCATTGAGGCTCTGACTTTGCAGCAGCACTGCCCAGCCGTAACTTCTGGGCTGACGCTGCAAAAAGCGCAGTCGAGAGCCAGTCGCAGCTTGCTTTTGGCGATAAGTCCGATCGGCAGAATCCAATGCGATTTGCAGCGTTTTGAGTTGCCGCGTCGCCTGTTTTAATTTAGTTTCACTAGCTTGAATTTGCCCAGTGGTGACTTGGATGTTTTTGCGAATGCCTTTGAGATTGCTTTGGGCAGATTTCTCTAGTTTTTGCACTCGATCGCGCGCTTTTTGCACCGCCGATCGCTGCTGATCAATTTGCTGCTGCTGTTGCTTAAGGTCGTCGAGATTGCTTTCTTGGGAGACGACAGGGTGGGCAATCCATAGCAGACTGACTAGACACACGACTCCGATCAGCGTTCGCATTCCAATCGGTCGACGGGGTAAAATCTCAGTTGTTTTGAACAACCAGGCAACCATTTCCTCACATCCACGGCATTGTTAAAGCAGACACCATTATTACCACAGATGTGAAAAGTGGTTCACCGAGCTAGAGATTCTGAGCCGTTAACTCGATCGCTGCTCGACTTGAAGGGCTGAAAAAGCACTTTCACCCAGGGCGCGGTGCGCTGCTGTCGTAGGATGAATGCCATCCCAAAACAGAAAGGTATCGGGTTGACGACAGCCATCTGGACTGGAAAGGCAACCGCTAGTAACGTTAGTAAACCCGAAGGTAGCGGGATGAGTCTCAGCTTCTCGATAAAGCGTATTTGCGTCTAATTGAATGATCTGAACGCTTGCTCCTAGCTTTTGCGAAGCCGTCGCCAGAGATTGGGACAGCTTGAGGTTGTGTGTTTGAGTGACCGCGCTAAGAGCTTGAGAATTGCTCGCGTTGCGCGTGGATGGAAGCTGCCCCAAATCAGGTAAGTTGCCGACTAAAAATTTTCGGGCACCAACTTTCGAGAGGGATGCGATCGTCTGCATGACGTTCTCAACGACCGCCGCTGGCTGGGTTGCTTCTTGCAGATAATCGTTAGCGCCTGCCCAAATCACATAAAGTGCCTGTGAGTCGGCTTGAGCATGAGCGCTCGTAAAGCCATTTATCTGAGTTAGTAACCCTGGAATTCCGTAGGAGCCTTTTGCGCCAGTAGTTGCGCCGCCTGCTGCAAAATTGGTGGTGCGATCAAGGGTCAGTGACAGCTTAGAGGCTAGATGCTCAACCCAAACCGGACCGTTTGAATAGCGTCCTTGAAAGTAGGGCGGGCTAGGAGGATAAGCGCCTCCAGTCGCGTTATAGATGGTGCCTATATCTGAAAGACTATCGCCAAACACGTAGATCTGATTGATTGAGCGGGCAAGTTCTTGAGTTTTGATGCCAGAACTCTGAGGCGACGTTGCAAACACGACCATAATAAATGTCAAAAGTGCTAAAACTGCTGCAAAGATAGGGATTTTTTTCACGGCTTCAATCAGGTTTAGCTTGACTCGGATCTTGCACCAGTCTTAACGATTTCCCGCTCACCCGCCCTGAATTAAAATTCGGGCTAATAGCCAAAGTCCTCTCAAGAGGACTGAGCCAACGTTTTAACCCATTTCAATGGGTTTGAGCTATGAGCCAAGAACTTCAGTTCTTGGCGGTTGTTGCAAAAGGTGCAAGATTTAAGTTGAACCAGTCACTTGTCAACTTCTCCAGGCTTCAGCAGTGCAAACAGAAACTCCTGAAATAATCGCCACAGTTCTCAATCTAACAAGCTATTTTCTAGAAGCTGAATACGTAAATCCGAACTCGTCAGACATCAAGATAGCGCCATAATGCCGAGGGATCGGTGTCTAGTAATTCATAAGAGCGTTTAGCATGGAAAGACGATCGCAGATTCGCTCTTGAGAGACTTGCGTTTACGATCGCAGACCTGCACAGTTTCACCCTTGACTCTATTCCTATGCGCGACTTTCTCAAACACACGTTTGCAACCTTATTAGGCATTTTCATTTTTCTAGGTCTGAGCGTTGGAGGATTGCTATTTTTGGTGATTGCAACAGCATCTAAAGACACCGGACCGCAGGTGAAGGATAAATCGGTGTTGGTCTTCGATTTGTCTCAAAACATTACCGACTCTCGCCCCTCTTCTTCGGCTCGCGAGATTGTCAGTGGTGCCCTCTCTGGAGACGAAAACGATACAATCACGCTGCACACCGTTTTAGACACGATCGACCACGCCACTCAAGATCCTAAAATTATTGCCCTTTATCTTCACGGCAGCAGCGGCAATAATGCTTCTGGCTTTGCCACGCTCAAAGAAGTTCGCAAAGCGTTGACACGATTTAAGGCAACAGGTAAAAAAATCTATGCCTATGATGTCGATTGGCGAGAGCGCGAATATTATCTAGCGTCGGTGGCAAACACGATCGTCGTTAACCCGATCGGGCAACTAGAGATCAATGGTCTCAGTTCTGAAAGTATGTTTTATGCAGGCGCGTTGCAGAAGTTTGGAGTGGGTGTGCAGGTCACACGAGTGGGCAAATATAAGTCAGCCGTCGAGCCATATTTGCTGACAAAGCGCAGCCCCGCCAACAAAGAGCAAACCGAAAAGCTCTTGGGTGACTTGTGGGGTGAGTTTCTCGCAACCACCAGCAAAGACCGCAAAATGACCGTTCAGCAGGTTCAGAAAATTGCCGATAGTCAGGGAATTCTGAGTCCACAAGAGGCGCAGAAGAACGGTTTGGCAGACAAGGTTGCCTATTCTGACGAGATATCAGCAGAGCTAAAGACTCTGACTGGTGAAGACGAGGAGAATAAATCTTTCCGTCAAGTCACGCTTAAAACCTACGCCAAAATTGCTGAAGATCGCCCTAAAAAGCGCAACGCCAAGCAGCAAGTTGCAGTGATCTACGCGGATGGTGAAATTGTCAACGGGCAGGGCACAGCAGGACAAGTCGGCGGCGATCGCCTAGCTCGACAACTCCGAGATCTGCGCCTCGATGACGACGTAAAAGCAGTGGTGCTGCGAGTCAATAGCCCCGGTGGAAGTGCGACTGCATCGGAAATTATTCAGCGAGAACTTGTTTTGACTCGCAAGGTCAAGCCCGTTGTCGTGTCGATGGGCGACGTTGCCGCATCGGGCGGCTATTGGATTTCGACCTATGCTGATCGCATCTTTGCCGAACCGAACACAATCACAGGCTCGATCGGGGTCTTTGGGTTGCAGCCCAACATCCAAAAACTCGCCAATCAAAACGGACTGACTTGGGACGTGGTGAAAACGGGGCGATTTGCCGACAGTCAGACGATTAGCCGTCCTAAAACGCCGGAAGAATTAGAACTGGTGCAGAGATCGGTCAACAAAATTTATGACCAGTTTTTGACCAAAGTATCGGACTCTCGCAAACTCCAAAAATCAAAGGTTGCAGCGATCGCTCAAGGGCGAGTTTGGTCAGGCAGCGAAGCAAAATCGCTGGGTTTAGTAGACGAGTTGGGCGGGCTAGAAGATGCGGTTAAAGAAGCGGCAAACCGTGCAAAACTCGGCGACGATTGGCAGCTAGAAGAATATCCTAAAACCAGCACCCTAGAGGAGAAACTCTTGGGTCGGTTCTTGGGCGGTGATGAAACCAAAGCAACTTCTAGCGATCCTTTCACAGACGAGCTTAAAAAAATTCAGTCAGATCTCGCCTCTCTTCGCTCTATGAACGATCCCAAGGGCGTTTATGTGCGGCTTCCATTTAATCTCCGGGTCGATTAAATCTTGAATTGAGGCTGCTGATTCAACGTTGCGACACCCAAACACGCGATCAGTGTTAAAATCGATCCGGTAAATGGGCAAATTAGAGTGAATCAATCTTATAGTGTCGCAATTTGTCATCAACCCATGGGTATAAAAAAACATCGTTCCTTCTTGTTAATCTTGCTTTGCAGTGTTGCGGGTGTGGTCGTAGGAGGAACCGCTAGCTGGGCAGAAGGTAGTCAATGTTTACAGGCAAAGGTGCTGACTAATCAGTGCCTCACTCAAGAGCCGATCGTCAAAACGCTAGAAGGAATGGCAACCGGAATGATTGCAGGAGTTGGCGCAGGGGCGGGTGCTGCTTGGAACGCTCGGCGACCCTCTAAATGAGAACGATTTAGAAATTATATCTGTAGGCTGATAGTTATAAGGGTGAAGCATTGCGATCGCAATGCTTCACCCT